>JALYMZ010000024.1 GCA_030773435.1 Actinomycetota bacterium
ATGGTCCAGCACTTCTTCAGATGAGGACGCAGTTTCGTTTTTTTAGGACGCGGCCGATGGTGGAGTGGTCCAGGTCGGGCAGGTCATCGGCCAGGACGACGTGCTTCTCCAGCAGCCGCAACGACCAGCGGGCATGCCCCTCGGGCGGCGTCGAGCAGGCCAACGCGATCAACCGGGCCTCGACCTCGCCGGTCACCGTCGGCTCCACAGGCGGCGTGGCCCGCTTCTTGCGGCTGATCGTGGCCTGAACGTCACCGCCACGCTCGGCATAGGCCTTCGATGTCTTCACCACCGAGTCGACATGCACCCCGGCGCGCTCGGCGACCATCCGCTGGGTCGGCACCGGCCCGTCGCGGCCGGGATCGTTCTCGTCGAGCTCCAGCAGGATCCGGGCCCGCCGAACCTGCTGGGCCGGATGTGACCCCGTACGAACCAGACTCGTCAGCACCGTGCGCTCCGCCGGGCTCAACACCACCGGGCGCGATTTCGATCTCGACATCAACGACTCGCTTCTGGCGGGCGGAAGGGGAAGATGTCCCGCCACGAGCATCCAACGTCAATTAGCGGCGACACGCTACTAGCGGCATCCGTGCACGAGCGGCACGGGCTTCCGTGACCCAGCTGCTGCCGGCATCGGCCCGCTGGCGGCTGGGCGACCGCCGAGCGTGATCCCGGCAGGGCGTTCCCGCGCCTCTAGCCGGCGTCCCGCCTCGGTCGGTCGAAGTCCATCCATACGCGGCGTCGGTCGTCGCGCCTGTGGACCTGCGCCATGGCCCGCACGCGGCGTCGTTGGTGCTCGGTCGCGTGGTGCTCGACCACCGCGATCTCGGCCTCGCGCATCGCTGCCTCCGCGGCGACCTCCTCAGGCGTGGTGGGCAGGTCCGGGGGGTCGTACGGCTGCGGGTGCGGGTGCGCGTAGGGGCTGTCCGCCGGCAGGTTGCCGCTGATCCGGCCGTAGGCGCCCAGCACCAGGAGAAACAGCCCCACGACGATCGAGAAGATGACGTTGCTCATCTTGAAGGCGAGGATGTTGAAGCTGGTCCGCAACAGCGCCAGGTTGACCAGCCCTGAGAGCAGGAACAGTACCCCGAGGACGATCATCACGGTCGAGGCCACCCGAGGGCCGCGCAGGGCGGCGCCGACGAGGATGGCCGCGACAACCACCGAGAGGCCCGCCAGAAGGCCGTTGGAGGAGAGTCCGAGGATGGGCTGGCCGACGACGGACAGGAACGGCACCCCCCTCACGAAGCCGAGGACGCCGAAGACCAAGAGCATCAGCCCGACGATCACAGCGCCCAGCTGGTGGACGGCGCCAACACGCTCATTGACGATCGGCTGTTCAGCCGCGGCGCCCGATACAGAGTCCGAGGTGGCTCCGTGGTCGGGCGCCCGGGAAGGCTCGCAGAGCCGCCCCTCACTGCGGGTGCCAACAGGTCTCAGGAACTTCATGGCGCGCTCCTCGCGGTGTGACGAAACATCCGGGCCGTAGCGCGGCCCTCCAGCGCCGACATTTGCCGACACCTGGGGACGCCTACGGACGGAACGTAGGGCGACCGCACGGCCCGTTCTGTGATGGCGGACACGCTTGCGTCGATAGGGTGGGCGAAATCCGGCGCTGGTGATGAGCGCGGTTCTGACGGCTGGCGAAAGTCGTCGGGCGTCGGGCGATGCGACATCTCGAGCGCGGGGAGAAGTACCGCACCAAACCGCAACGCGCTCCAGTCGGCGGCGGATCAGCGGCGGGCGGACTGCGGCGGAGGCTGCGCCGGTGCTGCTGGCGGGGTTGCCGCCAGCATGACATGGGCAACCCCGGGTGCCTTCACCTACAGAGCGGGTGATCGTCCGGTTCGAGGGGTTCTCCACGTCCAACGGTCCGCACCTGGTCGTATGGTTGTCGAAGAATCCGGCTCTCGGCCCGGACGACGCCTTCGACGATGACTACGTCAGCCTCGGGCCGCTCAAGGGCAACATCGGCGACCAGAACTACGCCGTCCCCGTCGAGGGCGACAGCACCGCCTACACGAGCGTCGTCGTCTGGTGCGATCGCTTCGACGTCCCCTTCGGTGCAGCCGACCTCAACCCGTCGAGCTGACAGCCCCTCGCAGGGGCCCTGCCGCAGGACGACTACAACCCCCGGAGGAGTCATGACAGACCAGTCCGTGACAGCAGGTCGCGACTATCCCGTGATGGCGGCTGAGGCTGGTCGCATCGAGCCTGCACCGCGGCGGATAAGGGCCACCCTGGGTGGCCGGACCGTCTTCGACTCCGTCCGCGCGCACTATGTCTGGGAGTTCCCGTTCTATCCCCAGTACTACATCCCGCTCGATGACATCGACGAGGCATTCCTGATCGACGAGGGGCGCGAGCTGCACCTCAAGCGTGGATCCGCTCGCAGGTACGGACTCCGGGCCGGTGACGAGGTGCGTCCCGACAGCGTGCGCGTCTTCGGTGCTGATGCCGTCGACGGGATCGCCGGGACCGCCCGCTTTGAATGGGCCGCCCTCGACGCCTGGTACGAGGAGGACGAGCAGGTCTTCGTCCATCCCCGCAATCCCTACGTCCGGGTCGACGCGCTGCCGTCCCACCGCCACGTCCGCGTGGAGCTGGACGGACGCCCACTCGCCGACAGCACGAGCCCGGTGCTGGTCTTCGAGACCGGTCTGCTCACCCGCTACTACATCCCCCACACCGACGTGGCCTTCGAGCGGCTCCGCCGTACCGACACCCAGACGGCATGTCCGTACAAGGGAGTCACCTCCGACTACTGGTCCCTGCGGGTCGACGGCGGGACGCCGAAGGCTTACGAGGACATCGCCTGGTCCTACGCGTTCCCCACTTGACAGGTCCTGCCGATCGCCGGCCTCGTCGCCTTCTACAACGAGAAGGTCGACATCGAGGTCGATGGCGTGGTCCTGCCGCGAGCGCACACACGTTTCGTCTGACCCATCGTGCAGACTTCGCGATCGGTCCTGACTCCGTGGACTACAGGAGCCGCTCAAGCGGAGACTCGGAGTCGACCCGGCGGCACCCTGGAGAACCGAGCAAACGACGCTGCCGCCGGGCTCAACCCTGCCCCTCTACGCCGATGGCCTCATCGAGCGGCGGGGACCAGTCGCTGAACGTGGGCCTGGCGCGGCTGCTGGCTACGATCGAACGCCTCGCACATCTCAGCCTCGACCGGCTGTGCCATCCTGAGCAGCGTGTTGCCGCAGGCGGGTGAGGACGACGTGGCGATCGTCGCCGTTCGGCCACGATAGGAGCCTGCTGAATAAGGGGGGCGGGCAGGTCGCCATCAATGGCCGTCGATGCGGCGGATGAGTCACAACCACAGGGGTTGGACAACGAGGTCGACCTGCCCGCTGGGGTCGATCCTGCTCCTTGGATGGGGTCGGGTCCAGATGGTCGGTGGTGGGTGTCAGGCGGGAGCCAGGATCCAGGTGCCGTCGGTGCGGGTCAGGCCGAGGGTGAGCAGGCGGCGGAGGTTGACCGCGGCGACGCGCAGGTGCAGCCAGGCGTCGTTCTTCATCACGCCGCGGTAGGGCACGCGTCGGTGGCCGCGGGTGACCCAGGCGATGCTGCGTTCGACCATCGGCCGGTGCCGCCGGTAGGCGGCCTCGAAGTCCGGGTCGGCGGCGCGGGCCCGGTGCTCGCGCTGCAGCGCATCGTGGGGGTGAAGTTGCAGGGTGCGGCCGGTGGCCGAGGTGGTGCAGCGGGCGCGCAGCGGACAGCCGCGGCAGGCGACGCCGAAGACGACTGCCCGGCCGCGGGTGATCGACCGGGTGATCCCGTGCGGGCAGGTGGCGATGCCGGCGGCCTCGTCGACGGTGAAGTCGTCGAGAGTGAACCCGCCGGGCACCGCCGGGCGCAGCGGCCAGGGTTTGATCACCGCGGTGTGGCCGGCGGCGGCCAGCGCGGCCAACGCCTCACCGGTGCCGTAGGCCGAATCGCCCAGTGCCTCCACCGGTCCGGTGATCGTGGGG
>JALYMZ010000025.1 GCA_030773435.1 Actinomycetota bacterium
CCACCGCCGCCTCGTGGCCCTCGCACGAAGGTCCGCGACTGCCCGTTCGGCGGCCTCGGCGTCGGCTCCGAACAGCAGCCCGCCGGAGGTCTGCGCGTCCGCCAGCATCAGCACCGCGACCTCGTCAGCCGAGCCCACGTCCAGGCGCTCGTGGGCCCAGTTGAGGTTGCGCCGTGAACCGCCCGGGATGAAGCCCGCCTCGGCCACCGGGTCAGGCCGGTGACTGCCCGGTGCTGCCGCTGCTGCTCGGTGAGCTGCGCGTCGCCCGGTGTGGCCCCGGTCGACCGCGGACCACACCGACGTCGGTCCGGCCGACAAGGCGTATTCCTCACGTGCCAACCGCGCCTTGCTGCGCAGCCGTGGCACCACGGCCGTCATCCCGCAGCCAGCCGACCAGATCGCGCACCGCCGACGCCGCGGCAGCGCCGGCGGACGTCCGATCAGCTACGACAGCCAGGAGTACAAGGGTCGCAACGTCATCGAGCGCTTCTTCAACCGCATCAAGCACTGGCGCGGCATCGCCAGCCGATACGACAAGTACCCCGTCGTCTACCGCGGCGGCATCGTGCTCGCCGCCATCGTCGACTGGCTCAAGCACTCATGAGACACGTCCTAGTCCCAGCAGCCTCAGAGCTACCGAGGCGGAGTCGTCCTCGCCGCCATCTTCGACTCGCTCACCTGGGTCGCAGGACAGTCCCTCCAGTTCGGTGAGCGGCGGACCTGCCTACCCGGGAGGAGCTGGCGGAGATCCGCCGGGCGCACCGACATCCTCTGGAATCGCGAGGGCGCGTATCTCGCCCAGGAGTTCGACGGGGCGTTCGCTGAGTTGCCGGGCCCGGTCACCCTGCCCACGCGCCGCTCTCGGCGTCCGCCGCGGGCGGCGGGTCGTCGTGCCGCCGGTGCCCGGGAGGCCTCGGCACCGGGCTGCCCAGTTGGTGCACGCGCATCCCGTTCGTCGACCCGCTCTTCGACGGCGGGCTGCCGGCGACGATGGTCACGTACTCCCCCGGCTGCATCCGACCCAGCCCCAGCATGCTGCTGTCGACCTGGCGGACCATGTCGTCGGTGTGCTGCACCGAAGGCACGAGGAAGGTCTCCACGCCCCATGTGAGCGCGAGCTGGCTGCGCACCTCGGGCACGGGGGTGAAGGCCAGCAGCGGCGGGGAGGGGCGGTGGTGCGCCAGCAGCCGCGCGGTCATGCCGCTCTGCGTGAACGCGACGAGCGCGCTGGCCTCCACGGTCCGGGCGACGACGGCGGCCGAGCTGGCGATCGCAGCACTGATCGACGTCGGCTCTGTCTCGAGCCGAGGCAGGCGGGAGAGGTCCTCCTCTGCGGCGCAGACGATGCGCGACATCGTCGCCACGGCCTCGACCGCGTAGCTGCCGACGCTCGTCTCGCCCGACAGCATCACCGCGTCGGTGCCGTCGAGCACGGCGTTGGCGACATCGCTGGCCTCGGCCCGCGTGGGCCGCGAGGCGCCGATCATCGACTCGAGCATCTGCGTCGCGACGATGACCGGCTTGCTCCGCTCGCGCGCCAGCTGCACGCAGCGCTTCTGCACCAGCGGCACCTGCTCGAGCGGCATCTCCACGCCGAGGTCACCACGGGCGACCATCAGTCCGTCGAACGTGTCGACGATCTCCTCGAGGTTGTCGAGCGCCTGCGGCTTCTCGATCTTCGCGATGACCGGGAGCCGCGCGCCCATCTCGTCCATGATCTCGTGCACGCGCTTGATGTCGGCCGCGTTGCGCACGAACGACAGCGCGACGATGTCAGCGCGCAGCGTCAGTGCGAAGCGCAGGTCCTCCTCGTCCTTCTGGGACAGCGCCGGGACGCTGACGCCGATGCCGGGCAGCGACAGGCCCTTGTTGTTCGACACCGGTCCGCCCTCGGTGACGACGAGCCGGACGTCCGGCCCGTCGACGGCGGCGACCCGCAGGCCGACCCGGCCGTCGTCGACGAGGAGCCGGTCGCCAGGGGAGACGTCTCCCGCCAGGCCCTTGTAGGTGGTGGACACCCGGTCGTGGGTGCCCTCGACGTCGTCGGTGGTGATCGGCACGGTCTCGCCGGTCGCCCACACGACCGGACCGGCGGCGAAGGTGCCCAGCCGGATCTTCGGGCCCTGCAGGTCGACGAGGACCCCCACCCCGCGCCCGGACTCGTCCGAGGCCTGACGGACCCAGCGGTAGACCTCGGCGTGGTCGCTGTGGGCCCCGTGACTGAAGTTCAACCGCGCGACGTCCATCCCGGCGTCGACGAGGCCGCGCACAGCCTGGGGGGAGTGGG
>JALYMZ010000026.1 GCA_030773435.1 Actinomycetota bacterium
GGTCCGCGCACTTCGAGCACACCTTCACGCTGACCGACCGCGGCACGTGGGTCCTCACCGCTCTCGACGGCGGCGCCACCGAGATGTCCGCGCTGGGCGTACCCTGTGCCGAGCCGGTGCACTGACCCGCTCGCTTCCCCCCGAGGTTGCACATCTGCTCGAAGGTTGCGACCGTTTCGCATGGTTGACGCACCGACCGAGTCCGCCGTGTTGGTGCCGATCCCCGAGGTCGAGCCACTGGTCGCTCGGCATCGCGCCGACCTCGACCCCTCCTCCCGGTGGGGTGTACCTGCTCACGTGACCGTGCTCTATCCGTTCGTGGCGCCCAGAGAGATCACCACCGCCACCATCTCGGTCCTGGCAGAGGTCACTGCCTCCGTCCCCGCGTTCGAGTTCGAGTTCCGGCGTACCCGACGCTTCGGTCGCGAGGTCCTCTGGCTAGCACCGGAGCCGGCCGAGCCGTTCCGGGCGCTGACCGCGGCGGTGTCGTCGGCTTTTCCCCAGCATCCCCCGTACGGGGGAGTCTTCGATGACGTCATCCCGCACCTCACCATCGGTGACAGCCCGCCGGACGGTACGTCGGCACTGGACCGAGCCGAGCACGACGTCCGCGCCCACCTGCCGGTCACCGCCACCGTCCGCGAGGTGTGGCTCATGGCCGGGGATCGGACGCCGCAGAGTTGGCACCGCCTCGCCAGACTGCCACTGTCCGGCAGTTGACCGCGCGGCTGCAAAGGTGCCGGTTGGCGTACTACGCGCCGACCACGTAAACTTGGGCGTCGGCCCGGCTCGTGGGCCCGGATCGTGCTGTCCAGCGGCCGCCCCGCCAGGAGCCGAATATGTCGGGGAAGCGCGCGCATTGTGGTGCGAGTCCTGGCCGAAGCACCCGGGATAACCACCACGAGATTGTTGGAGGACATGCCGAAGAAGGAAGGGGTCATCGAGATCGAGGGGACCGTGGTCGAATCTCTGCCCAACGCGTACTTCCGCGTGGAGCTGAGCAACGGGCACAAGGTCCTGGCCCACATCAGCGGCAAGATGCGCCAGCACTACATCAAGATCCTGCCGGAGGACCGCGTGGTGGTGGAGCTCTCGCCGTACGACCTCACCCGCGGGCGCATCGTCTACCGCTACAAGTGACCACACGGACGTGGGCCGCGCCCCCGGCCACGCCAAGCAGAGAATCGGTCGGGAGCTTCGCCGCCGACCACGACCGAACGACAACTGCCCGCCTGCCCAGCCGGGGCCGGGCTGCCGACGGAGACTCATGAAGGTCAACCCGAGCGTCAAGAAGATCTGCGACAAGTGCAAGGTGATCCGACGCCACGGCCGGGTCATGGTCATCTGCGAGAACCCGCGGCACAAACAGCGGCAGGGCTGAGCGCGCTCGACCCGTCGCCACCACCAACCGCGACCGCTCACCTGGGGTCAGACTCAGGTGCAAACCCCCGGATCGGAGGCCGGGGCCCTGCCGACACAGCGGTGCCAGCACCGCTCGAGGTGGGCAGGGACGCGCCGCGGACACACCTCCACGTCAGGAAGGACAGCCGCCACATGGCACGCCTCGTCGGAGTCGACCTCCCGCGCGACAAGCGGATCGAGGTCGCGCTGACCTACATCTACGGCATCGGCCGGACCCGCGCCCAGCGGCTCCTGCAGGACAGCGGGGTGAGCCCCGACCTGCGGGTCCACCAGCTCGGTGACGAGGAGCTGGTCAAGCTCCGCGACGGGATCGAGGCCAACTTCCGGGTCGAGGGTGACCTGCGCCGCGAAGTCGCCGCAGACATCCGCCGCAAGATCGAGATCGGCAGCTACCAGGGCCGCCGTCACCGCAGCGGCCTCCCCGTGCGCGGCCAGCGCACGCGCACCAACGCGCGCGGTCGCAAGGGGCCCAAGCGCACCATCGCCGGCAAGAAGAAGGCCGGCAAGAAGTAACAGCACGGGGCAAGCCGTTGCGTACCCCCGAAACCGCACGCACGGGGGCGAGCCCCTCGGTGTCGCCCCCCAACCCACTCGACCTATCAGCTACCCGCAGGAGACCACAAGCCGATGCCTCCCAAAAGCCGCCAGACTGCGGGCGCGAAGAAGGTGCGCCGCAAGGAGAAGAAGAACGTCGCCACCGGCGAGGCCCACATCAAGAGCACGTTCAACAACACCATCGTCACGATCACCGATCCGACCGGCGCGGTGATCTCCTGGGCCAGCGCCGGCACGGTGGGCTTCAAAGGTTCGCGCAAGTCCACCCCCTTCGCCGCGCAGATGGCTGCGGAGGCCGCGGGCCGGCGGGCGATGGAGCACGGGATGCGCAAGATCGACGTCTTCGTGAAGGGCCCCGGTTCGGGGCGTGAGACGGCGATCCGCTCGCTGGGTGCGGTGGGCCTCGAGGTCGGCACCATCCAGGACGTCACCCCGACCCCGCACAACGGCTGCCGACCACCCAAGCGCCGTCGCGTCTGAACCACTCCACCAGCCCCGTTCGCGAGGAGATTTCGACATTATGGCCCGATACACCGGACCCACGACGAAGAAGTCGCGCCGGCTGGGGGTCGACCTCGTGGGTGGCGACAGTGCCTACGAGCGGCGTCCGTACCCACCTGGCCAGCACGGACGCGGCCGCATCAAGGAGGGCGAGTACCTGCTTCAGCTGCGCGAGAAGCAGAAGGCTCGCTACACCTACGGCGTCCTGGAGAAGCAGTTCCGGCGCTACTACGTCGAGGCCAACCGACGCGCCGGCAAGACCGGTGACAACCTGCTCCAGCTGCTGGAGACCCGGCTCGACAACGTCGTCTACCGTGCCGGGTTCGCCCGCACCCGCCGGCATGCCCGGCAGCTGGTCGTGCACGGCCACTTCCTGGTCAACGGGCACAAGGTCGACATCCCGTCGTACCAGGTGGCTGCACACGACGTCATCGACGTGCGACCCAAGTCGCTGGAGCTGACGCCGTTCATCGTCGCGCGTGAGACCCACGGCGAGCGGGTCGTACCCGCCTGGCTGGAGGTGCTGCCGAGCCGCATGCGGATCCTCGTGCACCAGCTCCCGGTGCGCCAGCAGATCGACGTACCCGTCCAGGAGCAGCTCATCGTCGAGTACTACTCGAAGAAGTAGACGCACGGGGGCTCCGCCCCCCTGACCACACCCGAATGCGTGCCGTCATATGGCGGGCGGCACGGGAAGGAAGTACCAGTGCTCATCGCTCAGCGCCCGACGTTGGCCGAAGAGGTCGTCGACGACCACCGTTCACGGTTCGTCCTCGAGCCCCTCGAGCCCGGGTTCGGCTACACCCTGGGCAACTCGCTCCGTCGTACCCTGCTCTCGTCGATCCCCGGCGCCTCCGTCACCAGCATCAAGGTCGCCGGCGTGCTGCACGAGTTCTCCACCATTCCCGGGGTCAAGGAGGACCTCACCGAGATCATCCTCAACCTCAAGGGGCTGGTGGTGTCCTCCGAGCACGACGAGCCCGTGACGATGTACCTGCGCAAGCAGGGCCCGGGGGCGGCCACGGCCGCCGACATCGCTCCACCGGCCGGTGTGGAGGTCCACAACCCGGACCTGCACATCGCGACGCTCAACGACGACGGCTCGCTCGACATGGAGCTGGTGGTGGAGCGGGGTCGAGGGTACGTCTCCGCCGTGCAGAACAAGTCCGGGGACGCCGAGATCGGCCGCATGCCGGTCGACTCGATCTACTCGCCGGTTCTCAAGGTGACCTACAAGGTCGAGGCGACCCGGGTCGAGCAGCGCACCGACTTCGACAAGCTGATCATCGACGTCGAGACCAAGCCGTCGATCCGTCCACGTGACGCCATCGCCTCGGCCGGCAAGACGCTGGTGGAGCTGTTCGGCCTCGCCCGCGAGCTCAACCTGGAGGCCGAGGGCATCGACATCGGGCCGTCGCCCGTCGACGAGCAGCTGGCCGCCGACCTGGCGCTGCCGGTGGAGGACCTGCAGCTGACCGTGCGCTCCTACAACTGCCTCAAGCGGGAGGGCATCCACACCGTCGGCGAGCTGATCGGGCGCAGCGAGCAGGACCTGCTCGACATCCGCAACTTCGGCTCGAAGTCGATCGACGAGGTCAAGGCCAAGTTGCACGAGATGGGTCTGTCGCTGAAGGACAGCGCCCCGGGCTTCGACCCCACCACCGCCCTGGCGGGCTACGACGACGAGGACGACAGCTTCGCCGAGGACGAGCAGTTCTGAGTCCAGGCCAGCCGGAGGTCCGACCAGTTCCGAGGAGCATCCGGGTACCTGACACGGCCCGGAGTCAAGGAGAACGACATGCCCACCCCCACCAAGGGCAAGCGGCTCGGCGGCAGCCCTGCCCACGAGAAGCTCATCCTAGCCAACTTGGCCACGAACCTGTTCCAGCACGGCCGCATCACCACGACCGAGACCAAGGCGCGGCGGCTGCGGCCGTTCGCGGAGCGGCTCATCACCAAGGCGAAGCGCGGTGACCTGCACGCCCGTCGCCACGTCATGCGGGTGATCCGCGACAAGGGGGTGGTGCACGCGTTGTTCACCGAGATCGGCCCGCGGTTCGGCTCCCGTCCGGGTGGCTACACCCGCATCACCAAGATCGGTCCGCGCAAGGGTGACAACGCTCCCATGGCGGTGATCGAGCTGGTGCAGGAGGAGTACGCCGGCCCGGCGGTCGGGGCTGGCCCCGCCGATCGCTCGGCCGCCGCAACCGGCGCCACCGCGATCGAGGACGCGTCGACCTTGAACACCTCGGCGGAGGAGACTGCCGCGGAGGAGACTGCCACGGTGGAGACCAGCGACGAGACCGCCGCGGAGGAATCGTCCGACGAGCAACGGGCTGCGGACGACGAGAAGGCCTGACCGTGGGTCGATCGTCCGTACTCTGACCCGGGCTGACTTCCCAGGGTTGGGGAAGGGAGTGCCGTCGTGCGGCTGCGGCTCGACGTGGCGTACGACGGCTCGGCCTTCTCCGGCTGGGCGGTACAGCCATCGCGCCGTACAGTCCAGGGCGAGCTGCAGAGCGCATTGGCAACGCTCCTGCGTGTCCCCGATGTGACGGTGACCTGCGCCGGCCGCACCGATGCGGGCGTCCACGCCCGCGGTCAGGTCTGCCACGTCGACCTCGACGGCTTCGTCGACCCCGGGCAGCTGCGTCGCCGCCTCGCCGGCCTGCTACCGAGCGACCTGCGAGTGAGGGCGTGCGGAGTCGCACCGGACGAGTTCGACGCACGGTTCTCCGCCCGCTGGCGCCGCTACGTCTACCGGCTCTGCGACGACCCGGCCGCTCTCGACCCGCTGCGGCGCCACGAGATCGCCGAGTGGCCGCGCCGGCTCGACGTGGCCGCGATGGAGGCGGCGGCCTCGCAACTGCGAGGTGAGCACGACTTCGCCGCGTTCTGCCGTCGCCGCGAGGGGGCGACCACCGTGCGGACCCTGCTCGAACTGCGCTGTCGGCGCGACCACCCTTGCCTCGTGACGGCGACCGTGGTCGCCGATGCGTTCTGCCACAACATGGTGCGGTCCTTGGTCGGCGCCCTCGTGGCGGTCGGGGAGGGCCGACGTCCGGTCGACTGGCCCCGGCGCGTGCTTGCGGGCGGCGTCCGCGACTCATCCGTGCGCGTGATGCCACCCCATGGCCTCACGCTGGAGGAGGTCGGCTATCCCGCCGAAGCGGATCTGGCCGCCCAGGCACAGCGGGCGCGGGCCGTACGGGTGTCGTCGATGTGAGCGACCACTACTTCTCCGCGGAGCCGTCGTCGCGCATGGAGCGGCACCCGGTCACGGCGACGGTCTGGGGTCGTGACCTCTCGCTCGTGTCGGGGTCCGGCGTCTTCGCGGCCGGGCGTCTCGACACCGGAACGGCGGTCCTGTTCCGCGCCACCGACCCGCCAGCAGACGGTACGCGTACGTTGCTCGACCTCGGCTGCGGGTACGGCGTGATCGCCTGTGCGTTGGCCGCCGCCACGGCCGAGACCGCGATCTGGGCGGTGGACGTCAACGACCGTGCCCTGGAGCTCACCGCCGAGAACACCGAGCGCATCGGGGCGGGCTCTCGGATGCACGTTGCTCATCCCGACGCCGTGCCGGAAGGCATCATGTTCGACGAGATCTGGTCCAACCCGCCGGTGCGGATCGGCAAGGCAGCCCTGCACGATCTCCTGCTGCGGTGGCTGCCGCGACTGGCGCCCAGCGGGAAAGCCGTCGTGGTGGTCGGGAAGAACCTCGGCGCGGACTCGCTGCAGCGCTGGCTGCGAGCCCAGGGCTGGCCGTGCGACCGCCTGGCCAGCGCCAAGGGATTCCGTGTTCTCGAGATTCGCCCACGCCGCGATGCAGCGGCTGGGGTCTAAGCACCGTCTGATGGGCATGGGGGCGGTGGCGCCCATGTCGCGGGAGCGGGCCGACGCTACCCCGGCAGAGGCGTCGGCCACCCAGGCGGAGCAACAGCGGCGTCACCGACGGCTCCGTCCCTCAGTCGCGAGTACCAGTCGTCCACGTAGGCTGAGTTCGTGTTCTGGAGAGGCAGCGCACTCAGCCTGCTCGTCGGCATCGTCGGCGGCGTGCTGCTGGTATGCGCCGTGGTGCTCGCCCGCCGCTGGCCGAGGCGCCGCATCGCCGCAACAGCCGGAGCCGGGCTGCTGCTGCTCGGCCTGTCGTTGTCGGGCGTCATCGAGGTGCTGGCACGAGCGCTTGCGATCCTGAGCTTCAACCCGCTGCGCTGGATCGGGGTAGCTGCCGCCGTCGTCGGCGTACTCCTGCTGTCCGCCTCGGTAGCACTGCCCAGGCAAGGCCGGAAGATGGCACAGGTCGAGCCCGGTAAGCCTGCGGCACGGCGAGAGACCGCCGCAGAACCCGCCGACGGCGACCTCGCCGAGATCGAGGACATCCTGCGCCGTCGCGGGATCCAGTAATCGGCGTGCGGCCCCGCATGCAGCACCGCCACACTGGATCGTCGTGGGACACGTCGAGCTGACCGGCGTCCGCTACCAGCTTCCCGACGGCCGGGTGCTGCTGGACGACGTCTCGTTCCGGGTGGGCGACGGCGCCAAGGTCGCGCTCGTCGGGGCCAACGGCGCGGGCAAGACCACGCTGCTGCGCATCGTCAGCGGCGAGCTGACCCCCCACGCCGGCTCGATCACCCGCTCCGGTGGGCTCGGCATCATGCGCCAGCTGGTCAGCCAGGGGCACAACGACTGGACCGTCCGCGACCTGCTCCTCTCCGTCGCCCCACCCGCGGTGCGGGAGACGGCCG
The DNA here is from genome assembly GCA_030773435.1 of Actinomycetota bacterium. GTDB lineage: Bacteria > Actinomycetota > Actinomycetes > Propionibacteriales > Nocardioidaceae > JALYMZ01. The sequence continues at coordinate 7,227 of JALYMZ010000026.1, forward strand.
CGGATGTGAAGTCCGTCGAGCTTGCCCTCATGGAGCGCGAGGACGAGAGGACGCAGATCCGGTACGCCGAGGTGCTCGTGCGCTGGGCCGACGTCGGCGGATACGACGCCGAGGTCACCTGGGACATGTGTACGACGGCCGCCCTCGGAGTGCCGTACGACAAGGCCAAGTGGCGCGACGTCACCACGCTCTCCGGCGGTGAGCAGAAGCGGCTGGTGCTGGAGGCGCTGCTCCGTGGCCCCGACCAGGTGCTGCTCCTCGACGAGCCGGACAACTTCCTCGACGTACCGGCGAAGCAGTGGCTGGAGCAGCGTCTCTGCGAGTCGCCGAAGACGGTCCTCTACGTCAGCCACGACCGCGAGCTGCTCAACAACACCGCCACCCGCGTCATCACTGTCGAGCTCGGCGCCGCCGGCAACCTGGCGTGGACGCATCCCGGCGGGTTCGCGTCCTACCACGAGGCGCGCAAGGACCGCCTCGGCCGGCTCGAGGAGCTGCGACGGCGCTGGGACGAGGACCACGCCAAGCTGCGGGTACTAACGCTGATGTACAAGAACAAGGCCTCGTACAACGCGGCGATGGCCAGCCGCTACCAGGCGGCCCGGACCCGGCTGCGACGGTTCGAGGAGGCCGGCCCGCCCGAGGCGACTCCGTGCGAGCAGCAGGTCTCCATGCGGCTGCGCGGCGGCCGGACCGGCAAGCGCGCGGTCGTCTGCGAGCGGCTGGAGCTGAGCGGCCTGCTGCAGCCATTCGACCTGGAGGTCTGGTACGGCGACCGGGTCGCGGTCCTGGGCTCCAACGGCTCCGGCAAGTCTCACTTCCTGCGGCTGCTCGCCGCCGGTGGCACCGACCCGGACGTTGAGCACCGCCCGGTCGACGACACCCCCATCGCCCAGGTCTGGCACACCGGCCGGGCCCGGCTCGGCGCCCGGGTCCGACCCGGATGGTTCGTGCAGACCCACGAGCATCCCGAGCTGGTCGGCCGCACGTTGCTGCAGATCCTGCACCGCGGCGACCAGCACCGGGCGGGCATGGCACGCGAGGAGGCCGCACGGGCGCTCGACCGCTACGAGCTCGCCGCCGCGGCCGAGCAGACCTTCGAGTCGCTGTCCGGCGGTCAGCAGGCCCGGCTGCAGATTCTGCTGCTGGAGCTGTCCGGCGCCACATTGCTGCTGCTCGACGAGCCCACCGACAACCTGGACGTGCAGTCGGCCGAGGCGCTGGAGGACGGGCTCGAACGCTTCGCGGGGACGGTGCTGGCCGTCACGCATGACCGGTGGTTCGCCCGCGGGTTCGACCGGTTCCTCGTCTTCGGCTCCGACGGCTCGGTGTACGAGTCCGATGGGGCCATCTGGGACGAGGGCCGGGTCGCCCGGTCCCGGTAGGCCGGTTGCAATCAGGGGATCGCGCCGCAACCGACAAAGATGCGGCCGAAGGCCCGGCCGGGACCACACCTTCGTCGGTTGCCGTGCCTGTGGACGAGCCGGGGATGGTGCTCCTCCTCAGGCGGCATGCTGTCGCCGTGCCACGCAGTCGGGATCCCTTCGCCGGCCTGGTGCCGCCTCGCGCCCGTGCTGAGCTGCTCGGCACCGGGGTTACCGTCGCGCAGTTGCGGACTCGCAAGTGGCAGTGCACCAGCCGCGGCTTCTACCTCCCGGCGGATGTCTCACTGAGTGACCCGTTCCAGCGCATCCTCAACGCATCCGTGCGGACCCCACCTGCAGGCGCGATCGGAGGATGGGCTGCTGCTCGCGTCCATGGAGCCGAGCCGTTCGACGGGCTCGCCAGCGATGGCTCGACCGAACTCGACATCCCCGTGACGTGCGGCGAGGACGAGATCCGAGCGGTACCCGGAATCGAGGTCTGGGCCGACCCGTTGCCCGCCGAGGAGGTGATTCATGTCGGGGGCGTCCGGATCACCGGACGGGCACGAACGTGCTTCGACGGCATGCGCAGAGCGGCCAACCTCGTCGAAGCCGTGGTGTTCGCCGACCTGATGCTGCACGCAGAGCTGGTGACCCTGAGCGACATGCGGCGGTACGTCGATCGACACCCGCGCTGGCGGGGCGTCCCTCAGGCTCGACGGGCGCTCGACCTGGCCGATCCCTCGGCCCGCAACGCCTGGGAGACGCGCCTGCGGATGGTGTGGCTCCTGGACGCGGGACTGCCGCGACCGCTGTGCAACCCGCCGGTTTTCGACCTACGTGGGAACCTGCTGGGATTCCCCGACCTGCTCGATCCGGAGTCCGCGACGATCAGTGAGTTCGACGGTGCTGGGCATCGCCGCCTTCGCCAGCACGCCGGCGACAACGTTCGTGAGGAGCTGTTCGAGGACCACAACTTCGAGGTGACGCGAGCCGTCAGCCTCGACTTCGCCGACACGCCCGAGCTTGCGCGGCGAATGCGGCGCGCACGTGTCCGGGGCCTGCACCGGGACCGGCGCCGCGACCGGTGGACGCTGGAGCCGCCGCCGGATTGGGGCGCCACGGGGGCGCAGGATGAGGTCAACGCCCTCCTGGAGGCGATGGACGCTGCCTGGGTACCGCCATTCTGAACCGTAACCGACGAAGATGCGGTCGATGGATACGCCGGGACGACACTTTCGTCGGGTGCCGCCTCGTCGGTGGGCAGCCGGATCGGCGCGCGGCTCGCCGGGGGCAGAAACAGGGTGGAGCATCAGCTCCAGCGCTGCTCGGCGGGGACGAAGTCGAGCTCGCGCTTGCCGGTGTATATCTGCTTGGGCCGGGCGATCTTCTGGTCGGGGTCGACGACGAGCTCCAGCCACTGCGCCAGCCATCCCGACGTGCGCGGGATCGCGAACAGCACCGTGAACATCTCCGGCGGGAACGACAGCGCCTCGTAGATCAGCCCGCTGTAGAAGTCGACGTTGGGGTAGAGGCGGCGCTTGACGAAGTACTCGTCCTCCAGCGCGATCCGCTCCAGCTCCAGCGCGATCTCCAGCAGCGGGTTGACGCCGGTGACCTCGAAGACGTCGTCGCAGGCCCTCTTGATGATCTTGGCCCGCGGGTCGTAGTTCTTGTAGACGCGGTGCCCGAACCCCATCAGGCGTTCCTTGCCGTTCTTCACGCCGTCGATGAACTCCGGCACCTTGTCCTTGGTGCCGATGCGGCGCAGCATCCGCAGCACCGCCTCGTTGGCGCCGCCGTGCAGCGGCCCGAACAGCGCGCCGATGCCCGCGGTGATCGCCGAGTACGGGTCGACCTGGCTGGAGCCCACCGAGCGCACGGCGTTCGTCGAGCAGTTCTGCTCGTGGTCGGCGTGCAGGATGAACAGGATCTCCAGCGCCTTGATGAGCCGCTCGTCGGCGACGAACGTGCGCTCGCTCATCTTGAACAGCATCGACAGGAAGTTCGCGCAGTACGACAGCTCGTTGTCGGGGTAGACGTACGGCTTGCCCTGCGCGTGCCGGAACGCGAACGCCCCCAGTGTCGGCATCTTGGCGATCAGCCGCACCACCTGCAGGTGGCGCACGTCGGCGTCCTTGGTGTTGCGCGACTCGGGGTAGAACGTCGACAACGCGCCCACCGACGCCAGCAGGATCCCCATCGGGTGCGCGTCGTAGCGGAAGCCCTCCATGAACGCCTTGATGTTCTCGTGCACGAACGTGTGGTAGGTGACCTCGTGCACCCACCGTTCGAACTGCGCGCGCGTGGGCAGTTCGCCGTGGATCAGCAGGTAGGCGACCTCGAGGTACGTCGAGTGCTCGGCTAGCTGCTCGATCGGGTACCCCCGGTACTCCAGGATCCCCCGGTCGCCGTCGATGTACGTGATCGCGCTCCGGCACGACGCCGTGTTGACGAACCCCGGGTCGTAGGCCGCGATTCCGGTGTCGTCGTCGGTGGTCCTGATCCGGGCCAGGTCCGCAGCCCGGATCGTGCCGTCGAGGATTGCCACGTCGTACACCTGGCCGGTGCGGTTATCGCGCACGGTCAGGGACTCCTTGTTGTCGCCGGCGGCGGCAGCCGTCTGATCGGTCACGGCGGACCTCCTCGAGGTTGCGTCCACTCCGCCCAAACCTATGCCTACCCCGCACCGCCGGGACAACGCGGGGCGACGTCCGGCCCGGCCACCGTTTTGACCGCCCCACGGGTCCTGAGTACCCTGGAACATCACCGCGGCCACCACGCGCAGTTTCCGCGGGCGGTGCGGCACCGAGGCCAGGATCTGCGGGGCCGCTCTCCTCCACTTCGACGAGACGAAGGTTCACGACCGTGCGCACGTTCAGCCCCAAGCCCGGTGACGTCCAGCGGCAGTGGCACGTGATCGACGCCCGCGACGTCGTCCTCGGCCGGCTCGCGGCGCAGGTCGCCACCTTGCTGCGCGGCAAGCACAAGCCCGTCTTCGCGCCGCACGTGGACACCGGGGACTTCGTCATCGTCGTCAACGCCGAAAAGGTGGCGCTGTCGGGCAGCAAGCGCGAGACCAAGATGGCCTACCGCCACTCCGGTTATCCCGGCGGCCTGTCGGCGATCTCCTTCGGCGACCTGCTGGCCAAGGATCCTCGCCGGGCCATCGAGAAGGCGGTCTGGGGCATGCTGCCGAAGAACCGCCTCGGCCGCCAGATGCTGAAGAAGCTCAAGGTGTACGCCGGCCCCGACCACCCGCACCAGGCGCAGCAGCCGACGGCGTACGAGATCACCCAGATCGCCCAATGACAGATCGCCCAATGACATCGCCCAGTGAGAGCAAGTGAGGACCACCCGTGGCTGAGCCGACTACCGCCGCGGTCGCCGACAGCGAGTCGAGCGCCGTCGCCTACAGCTCTGAGCGCACCGCCGCCACCGACGCCCCGGCCCGGCCGGCGACCATCGCTGCGACCGGCGCCACCGGGCGCCGCAAGGAGGCGATCGCCCGGGTGCGCCTGGTGCCGGGCTCGGGGCAGTGGTCGGTCAACGGCAGGTCGCTGGAGCAGTACTTCCCCAACAAGGTGCACCAGCAGCTGGTCCACGAGCCGCTCGTGGTGACCGGCGCGGACGGGGCGTACGACGTGGTGGCGCGCATCGAGGGCGGCGGCCTCACCGGTCAGGCCGGCGCCTTGCGGCTGGCGGTGTCGCGGGCACTGAACGACGTGGACGTCGAGGTGAACCGGCCCACGCTGAAGAAGGCCGGCATGCTGACCCGGGACGCCCGGGTCAAGGAGCGCAAGAAGGCCGGCCTGAAGAAGGCCCGCAAGGCTCCGCAGTACTCCAAGCGCTGACCGCCTGCCCGGCACTGCTGTGGGCCGGATCTTCGGCACGGACGGCGTCCGAGGCGTCGCCAACCGCGACCTGACCGCCGAGCTCGCCCTCGAGCTGTCCGTCGCTGCCACCCGGGTGCTGGGCGAGGCGGGCGCCTACCGGGGGCGTCGGCCGGTCGCCGTCGTCGGACGCGACCCGCGGGCGTCCGGGGAGTTCTTGGAGTCCGCCGTCGTCGCCGGTCTGGCCAGCGCCGGCAGCGACGTGGTGCGCCTGGGCGTGGTGCCCACTCCCGCGGTCGCGTTCCTGACCGCCGACCTGCAGGCCGACCTCGGCGTCGTGATCTCCGCCAGCCACAACCCCATGCCCGATAACGGCATCAAGTTCTTCTCCCGCGGCGGACACAAGCTCCCCGACGACCTCGAGGACGCCATCGAGCAACGGCTGGGAGAGCCGTGGCCGCGGGCGGTCGGCGCCGGCGTCGGGCGGGTGCGTGACCTGCCGGACGCCACCCAGCGCTATGTGGACCACCTCACCGCCACCCTCGACACCCGGCTCGACGGGCTGCGGGTGGTCCTCGACGCCGCCCATGGTGCCGCGTTCACCGCCGGGCCGGCGGCCGCGGCCGCGCTCGGCGTCGACGTGGTCCCTATCGGGTGCGCGCCCAACGGGTTGAACATCAACGACGGCTGCGGTTCCACCTCACTTGGGGCCCTGCGGGCCGCGGTGCGCCAGTACGGCGCCGAGGCCGGGTTCGCCTTTGACGGCGACGCCGACCGCTGCCTGGCCGTCGACGCTACCGGCGAGCCGGTCGACGGCGACCAGATCCTCGCCATCCTTGCCCTCGATCTGCGTGACCGGGGGCGGCTCAAGGACTCCACGGTCGTCGCGACCGTGATGAGCAACCTCGGCTTCCTGCAGGCGATGGCGCGGGAACGGATCAGCGTGGTCAAGACCAAGGTCGGCGACCGCTACGTCCTGGACGCGATGCGTACTGCCGGTCTGGCGCTCGGCGGTGAGCAGTCCGGCCACGTGATCCTGGCCGAGCACGCGACCACCGGGGACGGGGTGCTGACCGCCTTGCACGTGCTTGCCGCGATGGCACGCAAAGACAAGCCGCTCGCCGACCTGGCGTCGGTGGTGACCCGTTTTCCGCAGGTCCTGATCAACGTCACGCAGGTCGACAAGAACCGCGCCGAGTCCGATCCCACGGTCCAAGCCGCCGTCGCCGCCGCACAGCGAGCGCTCGACGGCTCGGGGCGCGTCTTGCTGAGACCCTCCGGCACCGAGCCACTGGTGCGGGTGATGGTGGAGGCGGAGTCCGGCGAGCGGGCGGACACGATCGCCCGACGCCTCGCCGAGGTGGTAGCCACCGCGCTGGCGTTGTGACCCGCCCGGCCTGCCCTTATGGTCCCGACCGCTGCCGGCGGCGCGTGAGACCTACCAGCCGGACCGCTGCCGTAGTCTGACGCCCATGTGCGGGATCGTGGGGTACGTCGGGGCGCAGCCGGCGCGCGACGTCGTCGTGGACGGCCTGCGGCGGCTGGAGTACCGCGGCTACGACTCGGCCGGGGTCGCGGTCGCGGCCGACGGCGCGATCCATTCGCAGAAGCGGGCCGGCAAGCTCGCGAACCTGGACAAGGCTCTCGACGAGGAGCCGCTGCCGGTGTCCACCACCGGCATCGGTCACACCCGGTGGGCCACGCACGGGCCGCCGAACGACCGCAACGCCCATCCGCATCTGGACTGCACCGGCACGGTGGCGGTCGTGCACAACGGCATCTTGGAGAACTTCGCCGCGCTACGCGCGGAGCTGGAGGCCGCCGGCCACGAGCTGCCCTCGGACACCGACACCGAGACCGTCGCGCATCTACTGGAGATCGAGCTGGCCGGCGGGGCCGACCTGAGCGGGGCGATGCGGGCGGTGTGCCAGCGGCTGGAGGGCGCGTTCACCCTCGTTGCGGTGACCGCGGCGGACCCCGGCCTGGTGGTCGGGGCGCGGCGCAACTCTCCGCTGGTGGTCGGGATCGGCGACGGCGAGTTCTTCCTGGCCTCCGACGTCGCGGCGTTCATCACCCACACCCGGGATGCGCTCGAGCTGGGACAGGACCAGGTCGTCACGATCGGCCGGCACGGGGTGGAGGTCACCGACCTCGACGGCCGTCCGGTGGAGGGCAAGGCGTTCCACGTCGACTGGGACCTGTCCGCCGCCGAGAAGGGCGGCTACGACTGGTTCATGCGCAAGGAGATCCACGAGCAGCCGCGAGCGGTCGCGAACACGCTGCTGGGCAGGTTCTCCGCGACCGGGGACCTGCAGCTGGACGAGATGCGGCTGTCCGACGAGGAACTGCGCGACATCGACAAGATCGTCCTGATCGCCTGCGGGACCGCCTTCTACGCCGGGCTGGTCGCCAAGTACGCCATCGAGCACTGGACCCGCATCCCGTGCGAGGTCGAGCTGGCCAGCGAGTTTCGCTACCGCGACCCCATCCTGGACCGGGCCACGCTCGTGGTGGCGATCAGCCAGTCGGGCGAGACGATGGACACCCTGATGGCGGTCCGGCACGCCCGACAGCAGCGCGCGCGCGTTCTGGCCATCTGCAACACCAACGGCTCGACGATCCCGCGCGAGTCCGACGCGGTGATCTACACCCACGCCGGGCCGGAGATCGGAGTCGCGTCGACGAAGGGCTTCCTCACCCAGGTGGTGGCCTGCTACCTGCTCGGCCTGTACCTCGCCCAGGTCCGCGGCACCAAGTACGGCGACGAGATCGCCGCGATCATGGACCAGCTCGCCCGGGTCCCCGCGGCGGTGCAGCGCACGCTCGACGACCTGGGGCCGGTGGAGGAACTGGCCCGCGAGCTGGCCGGCACCCGATCCGTCCTGTTCCTCGGCCGCCACGTCGGTTATCCGGTGGCGCTGGAGGGGGCGCTGAAGCTCAAGGAGCTGGCCTACCTCCACGCCGAGGGGTTCGCCGCGGGCGAGCTGAAGCACGGCCCGATCGCGTTGATGGAGGACCGGCTGCCAGTGTTCGTCGTCGTACCCCCGCAGGGACGCGACCACCTGCACGACAAGATCGTCAGCAACATCCAGGAGATCCGCGCCCGCGGTGCCCGCACGATCGTCCTCGCCGAGGACGGTGACGCCGACGTCGAGCCCTACGCCGACGTGCTCATCCGGCTGCCGCAGGTGCCGACGCTGCTGCAGCCGCTCGTCGCCACCGTCCCGCTGCAGGTGTTCGCGTGCGAGCTGGCCACCACGCTGGGCCACGACGTCGACCAGCCGCGCAACCTGGCCAAGTCCGTCACGGTCGAATGATCGTCGGCGTGGGCATCGACGTGGTCGACGTCGCCCGCTTCGAGGCCACGCTGCGACGCACGCCGGCACTGCGCGCCCGGCTGTTCACTACCGCCGAGCTGGAGCGGCCGGTCGCGTCGCTGGCTGCCCGGTTCGCCGCCAAGGAGGCGTTGGCCAAGGCGCTCGGCGCGCCGGCCGGCCTGCACTGGACCGACGCGCAGGTCCGCAGCGACGACTCCGGGCGCCCCGAGCTGCAGCTGCAGGGGTCCGTGGCCGGGCGGGCCACCGCGCTGGCCGTTGCCGCGGTGCACCTGTCGCTGTCGCACGACGCCGGCATCGCCTCGGCCGTGGTCGTCCTGGAGTCCTGATGCGTCGCGCCCATCCGGTGCAGCACGTGCGGGAGATGGAGGCGCGGCTCGCCGCGGGGCTGCCGGCCGGCACGCTGATGCAGCGGGCCGCC
>JALYMZ010000027.1 GCA_030773435.1 Actinomycetota bacterium
TGCGCGGCACTCCGCGGTCGCGGTCACGAGGCGCACTCCAGCCCCGGGCGCGCCGGCAGTGCGCCGGACGTGCGCAGCAGGTACGCCTCACCCACCTCGTCGACACCCGGCCGGCCGGCATCGGCCAGGTCGGCGAGCGTCCACGCGACCCGCAGCACCCGGTCGGCGCCGCGGGCGGTGAGCTTGTTGTGGTGCATGCCCTCCTCGACCAGCCGCATGGCGGCGGGCAGCACCGGGAAGCACCGGCGCAGGTCCGGGCCCGGTATGTCGGCGTTGCGCCGCCATGGAGTGCCGGCCAGGCGCTCCCGTTGCCGGTTGCGTGCCGCCGCCACCCGGGCGGCGACAACGGCGGTGCTCTCGGCGCGGCCGGCGTCGCCGCGCAGGGCGCGGACCGACACCGGGGTCATCGTGCGGTGCAGGTCCATGCGGTCGCGGATGGGGCCGGAGATGCGGTCGCGGTAGCGCCGCATCGCCGCTGGCGCGCACTCGCAGTGCAGCCCCTTCCCGGAGCTGTGCCCGCACGGGCACGGGTTGGCGGCGAGCACCAGCTGGTAGCGCGCGGGGAAGTGAGCGGTGCGGGCGCCGCGGCCGATCGTGATCTGGCCGCTCTCCAACGACTGACGCAGGGCGTCGAGCACGTCGGCGCGCAGTTCGGGTGCCTCGTCGAGGAACAGCACGCCGCGGTGGGCCAGCGAGATCGCACCGGGGCGGATCTCCCGGCTGCCGCCGCCGACGATCGCGACGGTCGAGGCGGTGTGGTGCGGATCGACGAACGGCGGTCGACAGACCAGTGAGACCTCAGGTGGCAGCACGCCCGCGACAGAGTGCACCGCCGTGACCTCCCACGACTCCTCCTCGTCGAGGTCGGGCAGCAGGCCGGGCAGTCGCTCGGCGAGCATGGTCTTGCCGGACCCCGGTGGACCGTTGAGCAGCAGGTGGTGGCCGCCGGCCGCGGCCACTTCGACGGTCCGCCGTGCCTCCGGCTGCCCGACCACGTCGGCCAGGTCCAGCGGTGGCGCGGTCAGCCGCGCGTTCCACCGCCCCCCGTCACCGACCAGCGGCGGCACCGGCGGCGCGTCCGGCGGGTCTTGCCCGCGCAGGACCGCGACAGCCTGCGCGAGCGACCGCACGCCGATGACGGTGGCGGTGCCGGTCAGCCGTGCCTCCGCGACGTTGGCCTCCGGGACGACGACCCGGTGCAGGCCCCGATCGGCCGCGGCCAGAACCGACGGCAGGACGCCGCGCACGGCGCGCAGCCGGCCGTCGAGCGCCAGCTCGCCGAGCAGCAGCACACCCGTGAGCCGCTCGCTCGGGATCACCTCCGTCGCGGCCAGCACGCCGAGTGCGATCGCCAGGTCGAAGTGCGCCCCGGACTTCGGCAGCTCAGCCGGTGACAGCGCGATGGTGAGGTTGCGGTTCGGCCAGGCGAAGCCGCTGTTGACCACCGCCGCCTTGCACCGGTCGCGCGACTCGGTCAGCGACGCGCCCGGCAGGCCGATGATCGCCGTGCGGGGCAGCCCGGCACCGACGTGGACCTCGATGTCGACGACATGGCCCTCGACCCCGGTCAGCACGACCGACTGCACCCGTGACGGCATCAGGCGACCCCGCGTAGGTGCTCGACCACCGCGCCGCCGCGCGGGCGCAGCAGCACGCTGATGACGTCGATGCGGACCTCGGGCGGATGTACGCCGCTGGTGGCGATCCAGCGGGCGGCCAGCCGACGCAGCCTGGCGAGCTTGCGGGCCGTCACCGCCTCGGCGGGCGTGCCATACTCCAGCCCCTGCCGCGTCTTGACCTCACAGATGACGAGCGTGTCACCGTCGCGCGCCACGAGGTCGACCTCGCCGAGCTCGCAGCGCCAGTTGCGGTCGAGCACAACCAGCCCCGCCTCTACGAGATGCCGCGCCGCGAGCCCTTCGCCGAACCGGCCGACGGCGCTGCGCTGCTGCTGGGTGCTGGACACCGGCACCACCTCCTCCACCCGCCAGCCTGCCGGTGCGCCCGGCCGTCGGCGCTGGTCCGCACCCGTCCTGGGGACGGGCGGCGCCACGCGGGGAGGTGTGGACGGAAACCGGCGCGGTCAGCGGCCGAAGCCGGCCTTCGGCGGCTCCAGCTCACTCTTCGCCAGCTCCTCGATGTTGACGTCCTTGAACGTCACCACCTTGACGTGCTTGGCGAACCGGGCCGGGCGGTACATGTCCCACACCCAAGCGTCCGACATCGTCACCTCGAAGTAGGCGTCGCCACCCTCCGTGCGGACCTTCAGGTCGACGGTGTTGCAGAGGTAGAACCGGCGGTCGGTCTCCACGACATACTTGAAGATCCCCACCACATCGCGGTACTCGCGGTAGAGCTGGAGCTCCATCTCCGCCTCGTACTTCTCCAGGTCCTCCGCGCTCACGACACCTCCTGCTCTGCCTCGGGCTGAACGATCTCCACGACCTCGGCTCCACCGGCCGCCCGGCGCACGTTGACGAATCTACGCCGGTGCTGCGGGCACGGGCCGTGTGCCGCGAGCGCGGCCTGGTGCTCCGGCGTGACGTAGCCCTTGTGCGTGAGGAAGTCGTACTCGGGGAAGTGGTCGTGCATCGTCGTCATGATCCGGTCTCGGGTCACCTTGGCCACCACGGACGCGGCCGCTATGCAGCCGGCCACCCGGTCGCCCTTCCAGACCGCGAGCCCGGGCAGACCGAGCCCGTCCACCGGGAAGCCGTCGGTCAGCACGTACGACGCGGGCTCGGCCAGCCGGGCCAAGGCGCGGCGCAGCGCGGCCACGTTGGCTACATGCATACCGAGCCGGTCGCACTCGGCGGCGGGCACGACGACCACAGACCAGGCGGCGGCGCGGCGCAGCACCTGCTCGTAACAGCGCTCCCGCGCGGCCGGCGTCAGCAGCTTGGAGTCCGCCAGCCCGGGAATCTGGCCGGCCTTTCCGGCGCGCAGGATCACCGCTCCGGCGACCAGCGGGCCGGCGCAGGCACCACGTCCGGCCTCGTCGACGCCGGCGACCGCACCGAAGCCCGCACGGCGCAAGGCTCGCTCGTAGCCGTAGAGCCCGGCGTCGCGGCGCACGGTCACCCGGTGCGGGACGCCGGGCAGCGCGTCGAGGGGCGGCCGCATCATCGCGGCCAGGTTAGTGCCCCGGCCCGTCGGGCGGTGCCAGGTGCCGTGGTCCGGTCCGGCGAGGCGGTCGTGCGGACCACCGTCCTCCACGATTGGTCAACCGTGGTTCAGCGCTGGGCGGCCGCGTTGTCCAGCGGCCGTACGACGGGCTCCGGCGGCGCCGGTTGCTCCGGCCCCGGGACGGCCGCGAACGTGTCCGGGCGGACCAGGCGGTGCGCGTCGTTCAGCGGCCACACCGTGGCGTAGGCGCGGCCGACCACGCTGTCGCGCGGCACGAACGCCGTACCGTCGCCCAGATGCGGGCGCGAGTCACCGGAGTTGGACCGGTGGTCCCCCATCACCCAGAGCGCGTCGCGCGGCACGACGACGTCGAACCGCTGCAGCGACGGCAGGTCGCCACGGTGCAGGTAGCCGGTCTCCTCCAGCGGGACACCGTTGACGCGCAGCCGGCCGCGGCCATCGCAGCACACGACATGGTCGCCCGGGAGGCCGATCACCCGCTTCACCAGGTAGCCCGCGTTCCCGGGTGGCGCCGCGCCGACGAACTCCATCAGCTCCGCCAGCGGCCCAGCGTGCCGCGACGGACGGTCCCGGGCCGGCAGCCAGTCACCGGGATCCCGAAACACCACGACCTCGCCACGGTCGATGCCGCCGACCTTGGTGACGACGATTCGGTCGCCCTTCTCAATGGTGGGGAGCATCGACCCGCTGGGCACCACGAACGCCTGGACCAGGAAGATCCGCAGCAGCGCGGCGACACCAACCGCCACCACCACCAGCAGCAGGGTCTCCCCCAGCAGCCGTGCGGCGCGCGTCCGCGTCGGGCCCCGAGGCCGGCTCACCCGCGCTCGCCGGTCGCCGGCCGGCGCTCGAGCGCGTCGAACGCCTCCGGCCGGCCGATGAAGCCGGCCCGGTCCGGGGGCCACACCGTGACGAACACCCGGCCCACCACGTCGTCGACCGGGATGAACCCACCGCCGGCGTCACCGAGGTGGGCGCGGGAGTCCTGGGAGTTCGTTCGGTTGTCGCCCATCACCCACAGGCGCCCCGGCGGCACCTGGACGTCGAAGGTCTGCTGCGACGGCCGGGTCCCGGGCGGCAGGTAGGCCGACTCGTCCAGCGGGGTGCCGTTGACCAGGATCCGTCCCCGCCGGTCGCAGCAGCGGACCCGGTCGCCGCCGACGCCGATCACCCGCTTCACCAAGTGGTTCCCGGTCGGGTAGAGGCCGAAGAACTCCAGCGCCTGCTGCGCCGGATTGTTCTGCGGTGACACGGTCTGGCCCAGCCAGCCGCCGGGGTCGGCGAACACCACGATGTCGCCGCGTTCGGGTCCGTCGAACCAGTACGACGGCTTCTCCACCAGGATGCGGTCGTTCTCGACCAGCGTGTCGCGCATCGACGCCGACGGGATGTAGAACGCCTGCACAAACAGCGACTTCAGCAGGATCGCCAGGCCGAGCGCGATCAACAGCAGCACGATGATCTCCTGCCACAGCGGCAGGTGGTGCTTGGTGCCGGCGTTCCGTCGCGGCTGCGGCCGCGGCTCGGTGTGCCGGCCGCTGCCCGCGCTGCCCACGACAGTCGACCGCGACCCGCCGGGTGCTGCTCCGGGGTCGCCGTCGTCGCGGGACTCGCTCACGCGGGCGAGCCTACCCGTCGGGACGCAGGCGTCAGTGGGTCACGAAGATCACGCCGACGGCGTCCGGTCGCGCTTCTCCTTGATCTTCGCGGCCTTCCCCCGCAGGTCACGCAGGTAGTACAGCTTGGCCCGGCGTACGTCGCCTCGGGTGACCACCTCGATGCGGTCGATCACCGGTGTGTGCAACGGGAAGGTGCGCTCCACCCCCACGCCGAAGCTGACCTTGCGGACCGTGAAGGTACGACGGACGCCGGAGCCCTGGAGCCGGATGCACACCCCCTGGAACACCTGGATCCGGGATCGGGTGCCCTCCACCACCTTGACGTGGACCTTCAGCGTGTCGCCGGCGCGGAACGGGGGGACGTCGTCGCGGGCCGCGGCGGCATCAACGGTGTCGATCGCGTTCGTCATGGTTGTCGCTTCCTCGCGGTGCCGTGGGTCACCTGCTGGTGTGCGGCTGGTCGGACGGCGCCACGACGCTGCCGCAGGCGGTGCGTCGAAGGATGCGTGCGGATGGCCGTTCCCCCCACGGCAGGAGGGCCGAGGTCCACCGCGATCCGGTGCGCCCGCACGTGCGTGCGCCGGCGCCCCAGTCTGCCACAGGCCCGAGGCGGCCCCGAAACCGGCTTGTCAGCGGCGGGGCTCCTCCGCTCCCGGTGCGGCGTCGAGCACCGCCCGGTCGCGCTCGTCCCAGCTTGCCGGATCGATGCGGGCGATGAGGTCGGGGCGACGCGCCGCGGTGCGCCGCAGCGCCTGGTCACGCCGCCACCGGGCGACCACCGCGTGGTGTCCCGACAACAGCACGTCCGGCACCGCCAAGCCCCGCCACACGGCGGGCTTGGTGTAGACGGGGGCCTCCAGCAGCCCGCCGCCGGCGCCGGCGACGTGCGACTCCTCCTGCAGTGACCGCGGATTTCCCAAGACGCCGGGAACCAGCCGGACCACCGTCTCCAGCACGACCAGTGCCGCCACCTCGCCACCGCCGACCACGTAGTCGCCGATGCTGACCTCGTCGACCCGCATCCGCGTGGCGGCGTGGTGGGCGACCCGCTCGTCGATTCCCTCGTAGCGGCCACAGGCCAGCAGCAGCCACGGCTCGGTCGCCAGCTCCGCGGCGAGCCGCTGGTCGAGACGACGGCCGGCCGGCGTCATCACCAGCAGCCGCGGCGGTCGTGCGACGTCGTCGGGCACCAAGTCGTCGAGCGCCTCCCCCCACGGTTCGGGCCGCATCACCATGCCCGCGCCGCCGCCGTACGGCGTGTCGTCGACGGTTCGGTGCCGGTCGCGCGTCCACGTGCGCAGGTCGTGCACCCGCAGGTCGATCAGCCCCCGGGCGCGCGCCCGGCCCACCAGCGACAGGTCCAGCGGGGTGAAGTAGCCGGGGAAGATCGACACCACGTCGACGCGCACGGCGCTCAGCCCAGCGTCTCGGGGTCCAGCAGCCCGGGCCGGTCGGCGACCACGACCCGGCCGGTGTCGAGGTCGACGTCGGGTACCAGGGCGCGGACGAACGGCACCAGGGCCTCGGCGCCGTCCTTGCGGCGTACGACGAGCAGCTCGTGCGCTGGTGCATGGAGGACGGCGACCACCTCGCCCACGTCGTGACCGTGCTGGTCGTGGACGCACAGCCCCACCAGCTGCCGGTCGTGGAACTCCTCGGGGTCGTCGGGCCACGCGCCCTGGTCCACGTCGGCAGTGAGCAGCACCCCGCGCAGCCCCTCCGCAGCACCCCGGTCCGGGACCTGCTGGAACATGAGCAGCAGCCGGTCGCCGTGCCGGCGCACCCGCCGCACGGTCAGCGGCCCGGCACCGACCGGGTCGGTCGCCAGCACGGCCCCGATGGTGAACCACCGGTCCGGCTCGTCGGTGCGCACCTCGACCGACACCTCGCCGCGGATCCCATGAGGCCTCCCGATGCGGCCTATCACCACGTCCATCCGGGCCGTACCCTCAACCCGCGGGGCATGCACCAGTTCAGCGGCGGTCGTCGACGTCGACGAAGTCGATGCGGACCCCGCCCTTGCCCGCCCCCTGGCCGGCGAGGGACCCGACGACGGTACGGATCGCCGTTGCAGTGCGCCCGGAGCGGCCGATGACCTTGCCCAGGTCGTCGGGGTTCACCCGGACCTCCAGCAGGCGGCCGCGCCGGGTGTCCCGGCTGCGTACCACCACGTCGTCGGGGTGCGCAACGATGCCGCGCACCAGGTGCTCCAGCGCCTCGGCGAGCACGAATCAGGCCTCGGAGCTGGAACC
>JALYMZ010000028.1 GCA_030773435.1 Actinomycetota bacterium
AACTCGTGCGGGTGCGGGCGCAGCCGGATCGGGTCGATCTCGTTGCTGCGCTTGAAGTCGACCCAGGTCTGGACCAGCTCGGGGGTGAACACGTCGCCTTCGAGCAGGTAGTCGTGGTCGGCCTCGAGCGCGTCCATCACCTCGGTGAGCGACGCCGGCACGGTGGGGATCTCGCCGTGCTCGTCCGGCGGCAGCTCGTAGAGGTCCTTGTCGATCGGCTCCGGCGGCTCGGTCTTGTTGCGGATGCCGTCCAGGCCGGCCAGCAGCATCGCCGAGAACGCCAGGTAGGGGTTCGCGGACGGGTCGGGGCAGCGGAACTCGATCCGCTTGGCCTTCGGGTTCGACCCGGTGATCGGGATGCGGATGCAGGCGGAGCGG
The DNA here is from genome assembly GCA_030773435.1 of Actinomycetota bacterium. Lineage (GTDB taxonomy): Bacteria > Actinomycetota > Actinomycetes > Propionibacteriales > Nocardioidaceae > JALYMZ01. The sequence goes on from JALYMZ010000028.1 coordinate 379, forward strand.
TTGCGCTGGCTGTAGACGAGGTTGACCGGGGCCTCGAAGCCCGGCACCAGCCGGTGGTAGGAGTTGACGGTCGGGTTGGTGAACGCCAGCAGCGACGGGGCGTGGGCGAGGATGCCGCCGATGTAGAACCGCGCGGTATCGGACAGCCCGGCGTACCCGCTCTCGTCGTAGAACAGCGGCTCCCCGCCGGCCCACAGCGACTGGTGGCAGTGCATGCCGGAGCCGTTGTCGCCGAAGATCGGCTTCGGCATGAACGTCGCGGTCTTGCCGGCCTGCCAGGCGACGTTCTTGACGACGTACTTGAACTTCATCAGGTTGTCGGCGGTGGCCAGCAGCTCGTCGAAGCGGAAGTTGACCTCGGCCTGCCCGGCGGTGCCCACCTCGTGGTGCTGGCGCTCCACCACGATGCCGGTCGCCTCCAGCGTCCTGGAGATCGTCGCGCGCAGGTCGGAGAAGTGGTCGTACGGCGGGACCGGGAAGTACCCACCCTTGTAGCGCACCTTGTAGCCGCGGTTCTCCTCCTCCACGCCGGTGTTCCAGGCGCCGGCGACGGAGTCGACGTGGTAGAACCCCTCGTTCTCCCTGGTCGCGAACCGGACGTTGTCGAACACGTAGAACTCGGCCTCCGGCGCGAAGTACGCCGTGTCCCCGATCCCGGTGCTGGCCAGGTAGGCCTGCGCCTTGTGGGCGATGTTGCGGGGGTCGCGGGAGTACGGCTCGCCGGTCAACGGGTCGTGGATGAAGAAGTTCACCACCAGCGTCTTGTCGACCCGGAACGGGTCGAGGTACGCCGTCGTCGGGTCGGGGAACAGCGCCATGTCGGACTCGTGGATGGCCTGGAAGCCGCGGATCGACGAGCCGTCGAACATCAGCCCGTCGTCGAAGACGTGCTGCCCGAACGACGACACCGGGACGGTGAAGTGCTGCATCACCCCGGGCAGGTCGCAGAACCGGACGTCGACGAACTCGACGCCCTCCTCGGAGACGTAGCGCAGCAGCTCGTCGGCGTTCGAGAACATCCATACCTCCTCGACCGCCGCGGCCGGCGGCCAGACGCGTAGGGCCGGACAGCTCGGGCGCGAGCGGCCCGTCGGCCGCCGCTGATCCCGTGCCCACACACTAGGACGATGGGATTTCTCCGCCATGAAGCCGGTGTTTCCAGGCTGTTACGGCGCCCGCGGGGCGCCACCGCGGCGGCCGGTAGCGTGCTCCCCGATGAGCAGCGAGGTCGGCGAGCAGCGGTGGCCCGGCGAGCGGCTGGGCCTGCCCGCCGCCGGCCCTGGCTCGGTGGCGGGGTGGGGTCGGCGCTCGCTGGCGCTGGTCGCCGACTGGGTGCTGTCGATGATGGCGGTGGCCGCGTTCGTCGGACGCGAGGTGTGGACCGGCGAGGGCGCTGCGCTGTGGGCGCCGCTGGCGGTCTTCGCGCTGCAGCGCTGGGTCCTCACCGCCACCGTGGGGGCCTCCGCCGGCCAGGTGCTCACCGGCATCCGGGTGGCCCGGCTCGACGGCCGACCGGTCGGGTGGTGGAACGCGCTGGTGCGGACCGCCCTGCTGTGCCTCGTCATCCCGCCGGTGGTCTACAACCGCGACCACCGCGGCCTGCACGACCTCGCGGTCAGCACGGTCACCGTCGTACGCCGCTGAGGACCAACCGCCCGCTCAGCGGCCGCGCATCGCCTGCCGGGCGGCGCGTTGCGCGGCGCGGGCGTTCTGCGGCATCGGTCCCTTCGGCATCGGCACCTGCGGCCGGGTCGCGTCCAGCGCGCGCAGCCGCTGCAGCAGGTCGGTGACCTCGGCCGGGCGCAGGTTGCGCGGCAGCTTCATCACCCGGCGCGGCAGCTTCTTGATCGCCACCGTGTCGTCGGAGCCGTCCCCGACGACGAGGTCGTACAGCGGCGCCTCGCCGGCCACCCGCGCGTGCTTCTTCTTCTCCACCGCGAGCAGGTTCCGCACCCGGGTCGGATCGCCCTCGCCGATCAGCACGATCCCCGGCCGGCCGACCACCCGGTGCACCACGTCCTGGTTCTTGGTGAAGGCCACCGCCGGCTTGACGTCCCAGCCGCGCCGCAGCATCGCCAGCGCTGCCGCCGCCGCGCCGGGCTGGCCCTCCATCTGCGCGTACGCCGAGCGCTCCGCGCGGCGGCCGAACACCACCATCGCCGCCAGCACCCCGGCCGGGATGCCGACCAGCACGCCCGCGATGGGGTGGATCAGCCACCAGAACAGCCCGCCGAAAACCAGCGCGGCCAGCAGGAACACCGCCAGCAGCACCCACCCGATCCGCCGGTCGTGCTGCCGGGTCATCCGGTAGGCCTGCGCGATCTGCTTGCGGCGGCTCAGCTGGTTGGGGTCGGTGCTCTTGGCCATGGTGTCGCTTCGCTCTCGGGGTCCGGGTCAGCCAGGGACGACAGGCGGGTCAGTCAGGCGGTGGCCTCGGTGAGCCGGCGGCTCTCCAGCGCCTGCTGGTACAGGCGGCCGGCGCGGTACGACGACCGCACCAGCGGGCCGGACATCACCCCGGCGTACCCCATCTCCAAGGCCTCGTGCCGCAACTCGACGAACTCCTCCGGCCGCACCCACCGCTCGACCGGGTGGTGGCGCGGCGACGGCCGCAGGTACTGGGTGATGGTCACCAGCTCGGTCCCGGCGTCGCGCATGTCCCGCAGCGCCTGGGTGACCTCGGCGCGGGTCTCGCCCATGCCGAGGATCAGGTTCGACTTGGTGACCAGGCCGGCTGCCCGCGCCAGCCGGAGCACCTGCAGCGACCGCTCGTAGCGGAAGCCGGGCCGGATCCGGCGGAACACCCGCGGCACCGTCTCCAGGTTGTGCGCGAAGACCTCCGGCGCGGCGTCGAACAGCTGCCCCAGCAGCTCGGCGTTGCCGGAGAAGTCGGGGGCCAGCATCTCCACCCCGGTGCCGGGGTTCAGCTGGTGGATCTGCCGGATGGTCTCGGCGTACAGCCAGGCGCCCTCGTCCGGCAGGTCGTCACGGCAGACCCCGGTGACGGTGGCGTAGCGCAGCCGCATCGTGCGCACGCTCTCGGCGACCCGCCGCGGCTCGCCGCGGTCCAGCGCGGCCGGCTTGCCGGTCTCGATCTGGCAGAAGTCGCAGCGCCGGGTGCACTCGTCGCCGCCGATGAGGAACGTTGCCTCCCGGTCCTCCCAGCACTCGAAGATGTTGGGGCAGCCGGCCTCCTGGCACACCGTGTGCAGCTGCTCGTCCTGCACCAGCGCCTGCAGCTGGCGGTACTGCGGCCCCATCCGCGCCCGGGTCTTGATCCAGTCCGGTTTCTTCTCGATCGGGGTCCCGGCGTTGCGCACCTCCAGGCGCAGCAGCTTGCGGCCGTCCGGGGCGATCGTCACGGCGCCAGCCTACGGGGGTTCCCACTGGGCGCCTCAGCGACGTCCGGGCTGCGGCTGGAGGGGGAGGAAGATCATCCGGTCGGCGACGTGGTCGAGGGCATGCGGCTCGAGGTCCATCGTCACGGAGAGCTCGGGCACCGAGGAGAACCCGCCGATCTCTCCACGGGTGCGCACGATCGCCTCCGCGGTGGCGGCGGGCAGTCCGAGGACCCGCGACAGCGTGCCGGCGGCACGTTGTTGACGCCGACCAGCCCGCCGGCGGGGAACCGCCGCCGGCCGATGTCCGCGCGCCCGATCCGCATCTCCTGCGCCAGTGCCGGGTCGGCAGCGACGATTTTCAGGGCGGCCTCGCGCGCCTCGGCCTCCTCGCGGAGCGCTGCCAGCTCCTGCCGCTGCCGGTCGAGGATGCTGAACTGCTCTCGGCTGGGATGGACCATGTCCGGCCGCAGCCCCCAGACCCGACTGCGGATGGCGAACGTGTGCACCACGCCCAGCCCGACGTTGATGGTCATGGCGATGTCGAAGAGCGTCTCCTGCCAGCCGCCGTGGTCGCGGCCGACGAGCAGGACCGCGGACAGCGCGGCGACGTACAGGAGCACGCTGGCGGCCTGCAGTGCGCTGCGCATGCGGCTGGCCGCGTGCGCCATGACAGCGGCGGTGCCCAGGCCCACCGTGAGGAGCGGCAGCAGGGCCCACAGCACGCTGCCGGCCACCTTGAGCGGCCGCTCCCAGGATGGTCTGTCTACGTCGGACGACACGGTCATCCAAGCGGCTGCAGGCCGTAGGTGACGCCGCGAGCGTCGGCGCTTGGCACGGGCAGGTCCGGGGAGCGGTCGTACGACGTCCACGACAGCAGCTCGCTGAGGTGCCGCTCGGCGGCGGGCAGCACCTCGGCCACGGTCACGTCGCGTCCGAGCTCCCGGCTGAGACTGGTGACCCCGGCGTCGGTGATGCCGCACGGGACGATCCGGGCGAACCAGTCGAGGTCGCAGTCGCAGTTGAGGGCGAACCCGTGCATGGTCACGCCGCGGGACACCCGCACCCCGATCGCGGCCACCTTGCGCTCGGGTCCCCGCTCGTCCGCGGGCAGCCACACGCCGCTGCGCCCGGACACCCGTCCGGTGGGTACGCCGAGATCGGCGCAGACCCGGATCAGCGCCTCCTCCAGCCGGCGTACGTAGTCCACGACGTACACGTGCGCCGGCAGCCGGCAGATCGGGTAGCCGACGAGCTGTCCCGGCCCGTGCCAGGTGATCTTGCCGCCGCGGTCGACGTCGACCACGGGCGTGCCGTCCAGCGGGCGCTCGTGCGGCTCCGTGCGTCTGCCGGCCGTGTAGACCGGCGGATGCTCCAGCAGCAGCACCGTGTCCGGCACGGCATCGTCCGCGCGCGCCGCGTGCAGCCGGCGCTGGGCCTCCCACGCGGAGCCGTAGTCGATGGCGTCGGCGCCGGAACCGGGGCGGCTGAAGGTGGGTCCGGGCACCGTTCCAGCGTAATCGTCGCCTTCTTGACCGCCCCGACACCGCGGGCCTGTGGACAGCGGCCGACGCGGCGGTGCTCGGTGCGCGAGGCTGTGCGCATGTC
>JALYMZ010000029.1 GCA_030773435.1 Actinomycetota bacterium
CAGCGGTGTCGCTGCTCGCTCAGCGACCGGCGTTACTCGCCGGACGACCATTCAGCGCCGGATTTGTCCCAGCTTTCGTGTCGCTGGGCGAGGAACGCGGTTCGCGCGCCCGCTCGCGGTGCCGAGCTGGAGGCATCACGACGCACCGCGGGCGGTTCGCCCGAACCGTGACATCTCCCGCGCCGGCGGGCGGCCAACCGTCCCCCGGCAGCAGCCTCGCCCCCGGCCGTCCCGCGCGGCGGTCTCGTTGCTCGCTGGGCGACCGGCGTTACTCGCTGGCCGACCGTTCAGCGCCGGATTTCTCCCAGCTTTCGTGTCGCTGGACGAGGAACGCGGTTCGCGCGCCCGCTGAGCGCCAGCAACGGCCTCGCTCACCGCGGACGGTTCGCCGGAACCGTGACACCGGCTGGTCGCGGGCCATCGAGATGGTCGTGGCCGGAGAGTCGCTGTTCGCCCGTCGCTGACCCGGCGACTGATCGAGCCCCGCGGACTGTCGACGACGAGATCGCCGAGCGGCTGGTCCTGATCGAGACGGCGTCAGACCCACGTCAACCGCAACAGGGCATCGTCGGGAGCGGAACCAAATCCGGCCGCCATCACGGTCACCAGTGCAGCAGCGACCGCCGCGTGCAGGGGCCGGAGGTTCCCAGGGGTACGCCGACATCCTTGCCTCCCTCGCAGGATCCGTGGCCGTGGCACGGAGACGGCAGGAGGAAGGCGCCGGTTCCCTAAACCCGGTCGGCGCTCCCGCGGCTCGGCATGGCCAGGGTTCCGCCACGCGACCTGGTGGTGGGCACCGGGATTGACACCGCGTGGTCGCCATATCACATTGCGGACGGCCCTGAGAACGTCGCTGAGCGTGACCTGCTCCGGCTAGCCTCGTTAGGCCTGCGACGGATGGCGACGGAAAGGGTTGTGTGATGCAAGGACCTCGTAGGGTCATGCTGCTGCTCGTGCTGATGCTCGCCGCGGCGCTGGTGTCCGCTCCAGGTTGGGCCCACTCGCCCGGAGGGGACATTCCGCAGGGACAGAACCTCCCAGCAAGCGGTGAGCAGCGGATCAGCGACGGCTTCGAGCTCGTCGGTCACGACCCGCTGGCCAACCGCGGCATGAACGCCGCGCTCGCCGTGCATGGTGACTACGTCTACATCGGCAGCCGCACCGACGGGCAGCCGCAGCACCGCAAGCCCGGCATCCTCGTGGTCGACGTGTCGAACCCCGCGAACCCGCAGGTGGTGCACGAGATCGGCCCCCCGCACGCCGGCTTGGTGGGCGAGACAAGCCGCGAGCTTCGGGTCTGGCCGCAGCAGAACCTGCTGGTGGTGTTGAACTTCGGCTGCAGCTCGGCCATCCACGCGTGCGCTGCCGGTGAGGTGGTCCAGCCTCGGGTCACGTTCTTCGACATCTCCGGCAAGCACGCGGCCAAGCCGAGGCTGGTCTCGACGTACCACCCGAGCCGGACGCCGCACGAGTTCTTCCTGTGGGTGGACCCGGCGCGGGCGGGCCAGCGCGCCCTGCTGTTCCAGTCGACGCCGACCTCGAGCAAGACCCGGCCGAACATGATCGTCACCGACATCTCCAAGGCGCGGCAGGGCAAGTTCCCGGAGATATCGTCGTGGACGGCCACGTTCGACGCGCGGACGTTCGACAACGGCGAGCGGGAGGACCGCCGACTGCACTCGATGGGCGTGTCCACCGACGGCCGGCGTACCTATCTGGCGTTCCTCGGCTCGGGATTCCTGGTGCTGGACACCTCCGAGGTCGCCGCGGGCGTGAAGAACCCCCGGATCGAGCTGGTCACGCCGCCAGAGAACCGCGCCAGCTGGTCCAACCCCGGCGCCCACAGCGCGGTGAAGATCCCCGGCAAGGACGCCGCGCTCGTCACCGACGAGGTGTACGGCGACGCTCTGGACGCGCTCGGGCCGCACGGGTGCCCGTGGGGCTGGGTGCGGACCATCGACATCGCCGACGAGACCACGCCGAAGGTGCTGGCGGAGTACAAGGTCGAGGAGAACCAGCCCGAGTACTGCGAGTCGGCCGAGGGCAGCAACCCGGCGAACACCGCGTTCACCAGCTACGCCTCGCACAACCCGACGCTGACGCCGGACCTGGCCTTTGTGTCGTGGCACTCGGCCGGCCTGGAAGCGATCGACATCTCCGATCCCGCCCAGCCGACCCGGGTCGGGAAGTTCAAGCCCGAGCCGCTGCCGTTCGTCGTGACCGAGGACCCGGCGCTGAGCCTGGGCGAGGACAAGGTCGTCATGTGGAGCTACCCGGTGATATCCGAGGGGCTGGTGTACGTCGTCGACGTCCGCAACGGGCTCTACATCCTGCGCTACACCGGCGCAGGGAGTGAGCAGGTCGCCGGCATCGACTTCCTGGAGGGCAGCTCCAACCTCGGTGATGCGCTGCGCTTCGACCCGGTGGCCGACGTCACTCGTCGCCCCACCGTGCGTATCCCGCGCTGACAGAAGGGTGGCAGCAAGAGCAGGGTCCCGCCGTGACGAGGTGGAACCACCTCAGCCCAGAGTTTTGGCCAGCGATGGAGGAACTCTTCGAGCGTGAGAAGTCTCCAATGGCTGCTGGTGCGTGTACTGGCGCATCGGCCCCCCACTACCGCGACAGGCCGAGCCAGCACAACCGGAAGGCGCTGCAGGAACTCATTGAGATCGGCCCGCCACCGGGCCTGTTGGCGCTGGGGGACACCGCCGCAGTCGGCTGGTGCCAACTGGGCCCCGAACCGACCTGCCCTGGCTGGCTCACGCTCGCTACCTGGAGCCCGTCGACGACCTGCCGGTCTGGTCAATGGCGTGCTTCTACGTACGGCGTACACATCTCGGTCGAGGCGTCACCGCTGCGTTGATCCAAGCCGCCGTCGACGCCGCCGCCCGTACCGGCACACCAGCTGCTCGAGGCCTACCCGGTGGACACCGACGTACAGGGTCACAGCAAGAACCTCTTCCCCGGCGTCGCGTCAACGTTCGCACGGGCCGGCTTCCACGTCGTTCGCGCCGCAAGGCGGACCGGCCGATCATGGCCATCCTCTCGACGGCGGATGTCGCCGTGCGGCCGCAGCGCAGCGCAAGCGATCGCCATAACGCTTGTGGCGCGGGCCAGCACCGTTCGCGCGGTGAGGGCTGTCCGCGACCGCTCACTGTCCGGTGCGGCCGTCGATGCACTCGCGCAGGAGGTCTGCGTGCCCGCAATGACGGGCGTACTCCTCGATCATGTGCACCAGCACCTCGCGCAGCGCGATGGTCCCGTCGTCATGCCACCCCTCGACGTCCAGGGACTCCGCGCGGTCGACGTACTCCTCCGCGTGCGCGACCTCACGGCGCCAGGCGGCCCAGGCCTCATCGACCACCTCCGGGTCCGCCACCGCTCCGTTGAAGTCGAGGTCCCGGTCGTCCTCGCTCGAGTAGAGCCGGGGCAGGTCCTGGCCCTCCATCACCCTGCGGAACCACGAGTGCTCCACCTGGGCGAGGTGCCGGACCAGGCCAAGGAGTGACATGCTCGAGGGTGGCACTGACCGGCGGGCCATCTGGTCCGCGTCCAGCCCCTCGCACTTCATCTCCAACGTCAGGCGATAGTGGCGCAGGTAGTCCACCAGTGTGGCTCTCTCGCCGACGGGCTTGCTGCCGGTCTCGCGCGGGTCGTCCTCGGGGTCGACCCACATGTCCGGATACTCGCGCTCGCTCACAGCGGTGACCCTCCCGCCCTGCCAACCGGTATGGCAAGTCGGTTCGGGGTGCGGGTGCCCACAGCACGGTGATGATCTCCCCCAGGGGGATGGGGGGACACTGGACCGACCGCTCGGACAGCCTGCCGGCCTCCCTCAGCTGGCGAGTGCGGCGACGTCGCCGATCACGATGATCGCGGGCGGCCTGATGCCCTCGCTCGCAACGTCGGCGCCGAGTTGGCCGAGAGTCGACTTGATCGTGCGCTCGGTGGGCAAAGAACCGTCGCAGACGATGGCTGTGGGAGTGTCTGGTGCCCGTCCGCCGTCCAGCAATGCGGCGACGATCGCTCCGGCATTTTCGACCGCCATCAGAAGTACCAGCGTCCCGCGCATCTGAGCCAGCGCGGTCCAGTTGACCAAGCTGCTGGGGTGATCCGGCCGGATGTGCCCGGACACGACGATGAACTCATGCACCACGCCGCGGTGGGTGATCGGAATGCCGGCGAGGGCTGACACGGCGATGGGTGACGTGAGGCCGGGGATGACGCGGACGGCGATCCCGGCCTCGCGAAGCGCGAGGGCCTCCTCGAAGCCTCGCCCGAAGACGTAGCCGTCCCCACCCTTGAGCCGGACCACGCGCTTTCCTGCACGCGCGCGGTCGATGAGTACCTCGTTGATCTGCTCCTGTGCGGCCGAGCGGCCGCGGGATGCTTGGAGACGTCGATGACCTCGACGTGTGGAGGTAGGTCGGCGATGAGTTCGCGAGGCGCCAGGTGGTCGGCGACCACCACTTCAGCCGCCATCAATGCTTTTGAGGCCGGCCACCGTGATGAGCTCAGAGTCTCCACGGCCTCCCCCAACGAGAGTCACGGTGTGGAAGCCGCCGTCCTGAGTGTTGGTCGAGTCAGGGTCAGCGAGTTCCAGGCCGAGCATGGGGTCCATCTTGCCGGGTTGCCGCTCACCGAGGCGGCAGCGACGTCCGGCCGACTGAGCCAGGCGAACTCGCCGTCGAAGCGGATCACTGCTCCGTTGGGGACCTCCACCCATGGAGCGTCGTTGGGCGCGAGGCCTTGGAGGTGCGCGAGCACAGTGCGGATGGACTCGCCGTGGGAGACGAGGACGTTGACCTGCTCCGCGGCGAGGCCGTCGACGATGTCGGCCATTCTCCGGAGGACTGCCATCAGCGACTCACCGCCTTCGATCGGTGCTTCGGCGTTCGTCCAGTCCAAGGCCTCGGCCGCAGCCCAGGTCTCCTCGTAGGACCGGCCTTCGAGTCGCCCCAGGTGCTGTTCGCGCAGACGTGGCTCCAGCTCGGCGGTCAGTAGCAATCGGCTGCCGATGACGTCGGCCGTCTCGACCGCACGGGTCAGGTCGCTGGTCAGCAGGCGATCGGCTGTCAGGCCTTGATGAGCGAGGTCTGCCGCTATCAGCTCCGCGGCAGCGGCGGCCTGCGAATGACCAAGCTCGGTCAGCCGTGGATGAGGGGTCTGTCCTTGGGTCAGGCGAAGGACGTTCCACTCTGACTGGCCGTGCCGAACGAGGTACACCGGATGACGCACGCCGGTCATTCTCCCGTAGGCTGAGGTCTCGCCCGTGTCGCAGGAACCCGGTTTGATTCCGGGGCGGTTCCGCCACTGTGACGTCTGTTCAAAGACAAAGCCAGACACTGCCCGCGGGTTTATCCGACCGATTGACGGGGCGAGAACCCCGAAGGAGGAACCCGGCACATGGCCGAGTCGCCAGGAGTTGGCCCTGCGTGCATCGCGCTGCTGTCCACATCCGACACCGATCTGCTCTCGGCGCGTGCGAGCGGCGCTGCCTATGTGTGGGCGAATCCAACGCGCACCAGTGATGCCGATCTGAGCGCGGCGGTCGCCGGCGCCGACTTGGTCGTCGTACGTCTCCTGGGTTCGCCGCACGACCTGTGGCCGGGCCTGTCGGCCGTTCGCGAGGACGGCACGCCGCTGGTGATCCTCGGCGGTGAGCAACAGCCGAGCGCGGAGTTGATGGAGCTGTCGACGGTTCCCATGGGTGTCGCCGCTGAGGCGCACCGCTACCTCGCCGAGGGTGGTCCCGCCAACCTCGCGCAGCTGCACGCGTTCCTGTCCGACACGGTCCTCCTCACCGGAGAGGGTTTCGAGCCCCCCGCCACGATCCCCGGGTGGGGGTACGCCGACCGGCCTGGCGCACCCGACACCTCCCTGCCCCGGGTCGGTGTCCTGTACTACCGCGCCCACGAGGCGAGCGGCAACAGCGCCTTCGCGCACGCGCTCGCCGACGCCATCGACGAGACCGGCAACGCTGTCGGTGTGCCCATCTTCGCCGGGTCGCTTCGCTCGGCACCGGATGACCTCTACCAGGCCCTGGGCACGCTCGACGCGTTGATCGTGACGGTCCTCGCGGCGGGTGGCAGCGTCCCGGCGACGGCGAGCGCCGGCGGTGACGACGAAGCGTGGGACGTCGAGCGGATGGCGGCCCTGGACATCCCCGTTCTCCAGGGCCTGTGCCTCACCAGCAGCCGCGCCGAGTGGGAGGCCTCGGACGACGGCGTGACCCCGATCGACTCGGCCAGCCAGATCGCGATCCCCGAGTTCGACGGACGCATCATCACCGCACCGTTCTCGTTCAAGGAGATCGACGACCAGGGCTTGCCCAACTATGTGGCAGACCCCGACCGCGCCGCCCGGGTGGCCCGGATCGCGGTCAACCATGCCCGCCTGCGCCACATCCCGAACTCCGAGAAGAAGCTCGCGCTGGTCCTCTCGGCCTATCCGACGAAGCACGCCCGCATCGGCAACGCCGTGGGTCTCGACACTCCGGTCTCCGCGATCCGCCTCCTTCGGCGACTGCGAGAGGAGGGCTACGACGTCGGCACCGACAACCCGATCGTGCCCCTGCTCGACCTCGATGACGACACCGCCGCCGGCGATGCACTGATCCACTCCCTCATCGCCGCTGGCGGGCAGGACGAGGAGTGGGTGACGTCGGCACAGCTGACTGACGCGCACGTGCGGATCTCCAAGGCGGAGTACGACCAGTGGACCGCCGACCTTCCGGCCGAGCTGCGCGATGCGATGGTCGAGGCGTGGGGTGAGTCCCCGGGCAGCCTCTTCGTCAACGACGAGGGCGAGCTGGTGCTCGCGACCTTGCAGGCGGGCAACGTCGTCATCCTGATCCAGCCGCCGCGCGGCTTCGGCGAGAACCCGGTCGCGATCTACCACGACCCCGACCTGCCGCCGAGCCACCACTACCTGGGTGCCTACCGCTGGATCGAGCACGGGTTCAAGGCCGACGCCGTCGTCCATCTGGGCAAGCACGGCTCAATGGAATGGCTGCCCGGGAAGAACGCCGCACTGTCGGCCTCGTGCGGTCCCGACGCCGCGATCGGCAACCTTCCGCTGATCTACCCCTTCCTCGTCAACGACCCCGGCGAGGGCGCGCAGGCAAAGCGACGCGCCCATGCCACGATCGTCGACCACCTCGTCCCGCCGATGGCGCGAGCAGAGGCGTACGGCGACATCGCGCGGCTGGAGCAGTTGCTCGACGAGCACGCGAACATCGCCTCGATGGACCCCGCGAAGCTGCCCGCGATCCGCGGCGAGATCTGGCAGCTCATGCGCTCTGCCGAGATGCACGGCGACCTCGGTCTCGAAGAGCGCCCGGAGGACGAGGAGTTCGACGACTTCCTGCTGCACGTCGACGGCTGGCTCTGCGAGATCAAGGACGCGCAGATCCGCGACGGTCTGCACGTCCTCGGCGCGGCTCCGACGGGCGCGGCCCGGGTCAACCTGGTGCTGTCGATCCTGCGCGCCGCCCAGGTCTGGGGCGGCGTCGGCAACGCCGTGCCCGGGCTGCGGGCCGCGCTCGGTCTCAAGGACGCCTCCGACCTGAAGGCGGTCGACGAGGCCGAGGCCCGGGCGCGCGCGCTCGTCGAGCGGATGGAGGCTGCGGACTGGGACGCCTCCCTGGCGGGCTCGCTGCATGACGATCCGGAGGTGCAGCGGGTCCTCACGTTCACCGCCGAGCAGGTCGTGCCCCGGCTGGCCCGTACGACCGACGAGATCGACGCCGTACTTCACGCCCTCGACGGCGGCTTCATCCCGGCAGGCCCATCCGGCTCCCCTCTGCGCGGACTGGTCAACGTGCTGCCCACAGGCCGGAACTTCTACACCGTCGATCCCCGTGCGGTGCCCTCCCGGCTGGCGTGGCAGACCGGGCAGGCGATGGCCGACTCCCTCGTGCAGAAGTACCTCGACGAGACGGGCAGCTACCCGACATCGGTCGGCCTGAGCGTCTGGGGCACGAGCGCGATGCGCACCAGCGGCGACGACGTCGCCGAGGTCCTGGCCCTGCTCGGCGTCCGGCCCGAATGGGACGAGCAGTCCCGACGTGTGTCACGACTCGACGTCGTACCTCTGGACGAGCTCGGTCGCCCACGCATCGACGTCACGGTCCGCATCTCCGGCTTCTTCCGCGACGCCTTCCCGCACATCGTGGCGATGCTCGACGACGCCGTCCGGCTGGTCGCCGACCTCGACGAGCCGCTCGACCAGAACTACGTGCGGGCCAACGCCCAGGCCGACCTCGCGGAGCATGGCGCTTACCGCCGTGCGACGACGCGCATCTTCGGCTCCAAGCCGGGGTCCTACGGTGCCGGCATCCTCCAGGTCATCGAATCCGGCTCGTGGCGTGACGACGCCGATCTGGCCGAGGTCTACACGGCCTGGGGTGGATTCGCCTACGGCCGCAACCTCGACGGTGCCCCGGCGGCCGACGACATGCGGGCCAACTACCGCCGTATCAAGGTGGCGGCGAAGAACGTCGACTCCGCCGAGCACGACATCGCCGACTCCGACGACTACTTCCAGTACCACGGCGGCATGGTCGCGACCGTGCGGGCGCTGACCGGTGCCGACCCGAAGGCGTACGTCGGCGACTCCACCTCTCCCGACGCCGTCCGGACACGCACGCTGTCGGAGGAGACCGCCCGCGTCTTTCGCGCGCGCGTGGTCAACCCGCGGTGGATCGCGGCCATGCAGAAGCACGGCTACAAGGGCGCCTTCGAGCTGGCGGCCACCGTCGACTACCTCTTCGGCTTCGACGCCACCGCCGGCGTCGTGCACGACTGGATGTACGACAAGCTCGCCCGGGAGTACGTCCTCGACGAGACCAATCAGGAGTTCCTGCGCAAGTCCAACCCGTGGGCGCTGCGCGGCATCGCGGAGCGGCTCCACGAGGCGGCCGAGCGCGGGCTGTGGGCCGAGCCGGACGCGGACGTCCTTGCGGCGATCCAGCAGGTCTACCTGGAGGTCGAGGGCGACCTGGAGGACGGCGCCGAGTGAGGATCTTGTGAAGGTCAGGATCCTCGGCGTCGGCATGGGACCGCAGCACGTCACTCCGGAGGTGGCTGAGGCCCTTCGGAGCTGCGACTACGTCCTCGCCGCCGAGAAGCGCGATGACGACGGCCTCCTCGCCGCCCGCAGAGCAATCGCCGCCGAGTTCGGCGTCGAGGTCGTCGCGGTCCCGGACCCGGAGCGGGAGCGGAACGATCCCGCCGACTACCACGGCGCCGTGAAGGCCTGGCACGAGGCGCGCGTGGCGGAGTACGAGGCCGTGTTGCCGGAGCGCGGCGGCACGGCAGGCTTCCTCGTCTGGGGCGACCCTTCGCTCTACGACTCGACCATCAGAATCGTCGAGCGACTGTCCGAGCGTCTGCCCATCGAGTACGACGTCCTCCCCGGAATCAGCGCGCCGCAACTGCTCGCCGCGCGCCACCGCGTCGTGCTCCACACCGTCGGACAGCCCGTGCACATCACGACCGCACGGCGACTCCGCGAAGCGATCGCGGCCGGGCAGGAAAACATCGTTGTCATGCTCGGTGGAGCGCTCGACCTCCACGGGCTCCATGATTGGTCGATCTGGTGGGGCGCTAACCTGGGAACGCCGTCGGAGGAGCTCGCCGCAGGACGAGTCGGCGACGTGCTGCCGTCGCTACTCGTCGCCCGGGACCGTGCGAAGGCAGCAGCCGGCTGGGTCATGGACGTCTACCTGCTGCGGGCACCGGAGATGCTGCCATGAGTGGCCTGCTCGTCGCGGGGACCACCTCCGACGCCGGGAAGAGCATCGTCACGACCGGCCTGTGCCGGGCGATCGCGCGTCGGGGCGTGAAGGTCGCGCCGTACAAGGCGCAGAACATGTCCAACAACTCCATGGTCTGCGCAGGGCCCGACGGCCGGACGGCCGAGATCGGCCGCGCGCAATGGGTCCAAGCCCTCGCGGCACGAGTAACCCCGGAATCGGCGATGAACCCGGTCCTGCTCAAACCGGGGACCGATCGCAGGAGCCACGTCGTCCTGATGGGTCACCCGGCGGGCGAGGTCAACGCGACCAACTGGGCGTCGGGCCGCCGTCACCTCGCGCAGGCCGCGCATGCGGCGTACGACGACCTGGCCTCGCGATTCGACGTGATCGTCGCGGAAGGCGCGGGGAGTCCTGCCGAGATCAACCTGCGCTCCGGCGACTACGTGAACATGGGTCTCGCTCGTCATGCCGGGCTCCCGACGATCGTCGTCGGCGACATCGACCGCGGTGGAGTGTTTGCCGCGATGTACGGCACCGTCGCGCTGCTCGACGCGGCGGATCAAGCACTGGTCGCCGGCTTCGTCATCAACAAGTTCCGGGGCGAGCCCACGCTGCTCGCGCCCGGGCTGGAGTCGCTGGAGCGGATCACCGGCCGTCGCGTCTACGGCGTGATGCCCTGGGATCCGACCTTGTGGCTGGATTCGGAGGACGCGCTCGACCTGGAGGGCCGACGCTCCAAGGCTGATGCGTCCTTCCGCGTCGTCGTCGTCCGGCTTCCCCGGATCAGCAACTTCACCGACGTCGACGCGCTCGGACTGGAGCGGGACCTCGACGTCGTCTTCGCCTCCGACCCTCGCGATCTCACCGACGCCGATCTGATCGTGCTGCCCGGCACGCGTTCGACGATCAGCGACCTGGCCTGGCTGCGATCTCGTAGATTGGATGCGGCGATCCTCGACCATGCGCGGCGCGGCCGCCCCCTGCTCGGGATCTGCGGTGGCTTCCAGATACTCGGTCGCACCATCGCCGAACCGCACGGCGTCGAGGGTGACTCGGGCGTCGAGGTGGCAGGGCTCGGGCTGCTCGATGTGCGCACCGATTTCGCGGTCGAGAAGAACCTGCGGCTCCCGGTCGGCGAGGCGCTCGGGGCGCCCGCCTCCGGCTACGAGATCCACCACGGCCGGATCACCGTCGGCGACGGCGTGGAGAGCTTCCTCGGCGGAGCGAGGGCAGGAAAGGTGTTCGGCACGATGTGGCACGGCAGCCTGGAGGGCGACGCGTTCCGTGGTGCGTTCCTGGCCGAGGTCTTCGACCGCACGCCTTCGGCGGTCAGCTTCGCCACCGCCCGGAATGCCCGGATCGACCGGCTCGCTGATCTGGTCGAGCGTCATCTGGACATCGAGGCCGTCCTGGAACTCGCTCGCTCCGGCGCGCCCGCAGGCCTGCCGGTGCTCCCACGGGGAGGCGGCTCATGAGGCTCCTCATCCTGGGCGGCACCAGCGAGGCCCGCGAGCTCGCGGCACGGCTGGTCGACGACGGTGTCGATGTCACCTCCTCGCTCGCCGGCAGGGTTGCCCAACCCCGACTCCCGGTTGGCAAGGTCCGCATCGGCGGGTTCGGCGGCGTCGACGGACTCCGCGCGGCTCTCGACGACTACGACGCCGTCGTCGACGCGACCCACCCGTTCGCGCTCGGGATGAGCGCCAACGCGGTCGCGGCCTGCGGTCAGGAGCCGACCGTGCCCTTGGTGCGCCTGAAACGCCCCGGGTGGCCACCCGACCCGGCGTGGAACTACGTCGACACCCACGAGCAGGCGGCCGAGCGCGCGGCTGAGCTGGGCCAGCGGCCCTTCCTCACAGTCGGTCGCCAGGAGCTCGCCCGCTTCGTCCCAGCGCTCGCGGACCATCCCGTGCTGGCCAGGGTCGTCGACGTCCCCGACCTGCTCCTGCCTGAGGCATGGCACCTGGTGACAAGCCGCGGCCCCTACACGCTCGACGGCGAGCTCGAGCTCATACGCACCCACGGGAGCGACGTCATCGTCACCAAGGACTCCGGTGGGACCTACACCTGGCCGAAGATGGCGGCCGCCGCCGAGCTGGAGATCCCGGTGGTCGTCATTCGGAGGCCAGCCGCCCCCCCAGAGGTGCCGACGGTCAACGACGTCGTCGCCGCGGTGGCGTGGGTGAAGGAGCAGGCATGAAGGTGCTGGTGACCGGCGGGGTCGGGTCCGGAAAGTCGCGCCACGCCGAGGATCTGCTCTCCGGTCGCGGCGCGGTCACCTACGTCGCCCCGAGCCCGACAACGGCCGAGGACCCGGACCCCGACTGGGCGGCACGGATCGCCGCGCACCAGGCGCGGCGACCGGCGAGCTGGACGACGCTGGAGACCCGCGACCTCGCCGCTGCGTTGGCGACCGACCAGCCGATCATCGTCGACTGCCTCGGCACGTGGCTGACAGGCGTACTGGACGAGCGTGGACTCTGGGAGGCTCCGAGCGACGAGGTCACCAAGGTTGTCGACGCGCTGATGGACGACGTCGTCCACGCGCTCGACGTCCGCGATGACGTGGTGTTGGTCACCAATGAAGTCGGACTCGGCGTCGTCCCGGCGCACCGTGCCGGTCGGCTCTTCCGCGACCTCCTGGGCCTGGTGAACCAGCGCGCTGCCGGGGGGTGCGACGAGGTGCACCTCGTCGTCGCGGGACGGGTCCTGGTGATGTGACTGTGAACCAGATCGCGGACTACAGCGACGCGGCGAGCTCGCGGCGCTCCTGCACCGCGGTCACCTGACCCTGGAGCCGGATCAGGAGACCGGTCAGCACCACACCGATGACCGCCCACATGGTCGCGAGCGTGATCAGGGACGCCCGGCGGAAGAACCAAAGCGTGTCGGCCGGGAAGTCGCCGACCTCGTTGACGGTCGGGAAGATCTGGCCAGCGATCACCATCACGACAAGGTAGACAGCCGCTCCTCCGACGACGGCGCCGTAGGTGCCGATCTGCGACGCGAACCGGGTCGCGAGCACGGTCGCCCCGATCGCGACCACCAGCGAAACCAGCAGGAAGCCGAAGTAGACCCCGGTCCGGTGCCCGATGGTGTCCCCATTCCCGACGGCCGGAGGTGTCGCCGGGTACTTGAGGAACGGCACGAGCGCGAACGACACGAAGCCGACCAGGCTGACGACGGCGGTCGACTGGCCGAGGTTGAGGCGGCCCATGCGGCCGGCCACGCCGGCTGCTACGAGCGCGACCAGACCACCGAGAGCGAGTCCAACGGTCACGGTTCCCGTCAGGAGACCCCAGGTCCGCTGGTTGTGGCGGGAGACGACGGTGCCGTCCTCCTCGTGGGTGTGGCCTTCCTCGGCCTCGGCTTCGTCGTGGCTGTGCTCTGCCTCAGCCGCTGCATTCGCTTCTTCCAGGGCGATGGCGGTCTGGACGTGGGGCTCGCCGACCTGATGGGCGACGAAGAAGGTGGCGAGGCCCGCCAGCAAACCGGCAAGCAGCCCTCGGATGAGAAATGCCCGTGCGTTCATGGTGTTCCGTTCGGGAGGTGCCGCAAACGACAGCAGGCGTCGTCGCGGAGATCAGTGAATGGGAAGGCTGCCGCCCAGGTGGCGGTCAGCCGTTACACCCGGGACTGTTAGCCGGCGCTGGACGTCAGTGGCAGGGGTAGCCGAGAAGGTGACGCCCGTCGTGGACCCACTCGTGGATCGCGTTGCCCGACGGAATCGAGATGGCGCCCTGGTCGGCGCTCACGAAAAAGATCACCAGCACCGCGACCAGGCCGAAGAACAGCGCCCAAGGGGCAAGCTCGCGAAGCGGGATGGTGGGAAGGGAAACTGCGCCGGTCGCCGGCGCCGCAGCAGACTGCGACATTGGTGTCCTCCTCAGGGGGTGCGTGCGCCCCCGGTCGATGGGTAGAGACAGGCACTCGGGTCTGGCTTCACCACGACCGGGCTCCCGGAGGTGATGTCACAGTAGCGCGACTGCGCCGGATTCCCACCGGCTTCCTCATGCTTGCTCGAAGCGAACTCTAGCGGGGCCGAGAACACTCCGACAGGCAGGGTCATGTCGTGCCATTCGTGATTAGCCAGCGGCGAGGTCATCACGTCGGTCTACCCGCCCCGCGGAAGGCGATGACGCTCCACGGGCCTGCCGCCGACGAAGTGCTCGGCCACGATCTCAGCGGCGGCCTCCCCGTCCACCTGGCCGTACCAGACGTCGTCTGGCTGGACACTGACGACCGGCGCCTGGTTGCACGGGAACTGGCAACCGGTGTGGACCAGCAGCACGTCAGGGTCGCCGAGCTGGTGCTCCATCATCGCGAAGACCATCGCACGCACGGTCTCTACCGAGCCCTTCGCCGTACAGCGAGGGCCCCGGCAGACCATGACCTGGTGCCGATGCTTCGTGACGTCTTCCCATGCCGCTGACGTGAGGCCCGGCTCCTCCCCCGTGATGGGCTCGGTCTCTGCGAGTACGTCGTCGAGGACGTCGAGCCGGTCAGCGAGTCGGGTCGCCACGAGCAGCGTCGGCTTCAGTCCGGCGCGCTCGCGCCACCAGTGCCCGGCGATCCGACGCAGCCAGGACTGGGCGGGCGCGATCGGCCCGGTGTTGATGCCGGCCAGGGTAATCGTCGTGGCACCACGGTCGGCGAGCCTGGTGAGCTCGAGTGACAGGGACGGGTCGCCCATCTGGAGGAAGGAGAGGGTGGCGTTGCGGCGGGACGCCTCGTCATGGAGCAGGTCGCGGCGATCGACGTCGGAGACCGACATGCCGACAAGTACGAGGGCCTTCATCTTCTCCTCCGGACCCCGGATGCCGCAGCAGCGCAGACGGCGGCGCCGAGGCCGATCCGACGCGCGAGCCCGTTGGCCCGGGCGATGTCGTTCGGTTGAGCGGCTCGTCCGTCGCCCATGATCGCCCGGTGCTCGATTCGGTTGCCGTAGTAGCGGTTGGTGCCGCCAAGGTGGATTCCGAGTGCGCCCGCGAACGTGGCCTCCACGACGCCAGCGTTGGGACTCGGGTGCCCGGACGCGTCGCGGCGCCAGGCCACCCAGGCGTCCTTGGCGTGGCCGGGATCGGTGATCACGGTGAGGAGACCGCAGAGCCTGGAGCCTGGCAGGTTGACGAGGTCGTCAAGCTTGGCCGAGGCCCATCCGAAGTTCTCATAGCGGGCGTTGTGGTGGCCGACCACCGCATCCAGCGTGTTCACCGCGCGATACCCGAGCAGTCCGGGCACGCCGGCGATCGCACCCCAGACAAGAGGGGCGACGACGGCGTCGGCGGCGTTCTCGGCGACGGACTCGATCACGGCGCGGGCGATCTCGGGCTCGTCCAGTTCGGTCGTGTCACGGCCGACCAGGTGCGTCAGTTGTTGGCGGGCGCCCGGCAGGTCGCCGGTGGCGAGGTAGTGGTGGACCTCGGTGGCCTCGCGTTCGAGGGAGCGGCCACCGAGGACGGCCCAGGTTGCCGCGGCGGTCACCACGGTGCGCGTCAGCGGGCGTGGCGCCAGCCGCTCCGCGACGCCGCCGACAACGACCGCACCTCCGACGAGTACGACGACATGCATGACGCCGCGGGCACGTGAGTCGACGTAGAGCCGCCGTTCGAGGGCACCGGCGAGGGAACCGAATCCCGCGACGGGATGGAAGCGTTGAGGGTCGCCGAGCAATCGGTCGGCGGCATACCCGGCGAGGAGACCGAGCGCGCGTGACTTCATGACATCACCACGAGGAGCGCGGTGAGGGCCAGCTCGACGGTGGCTCCGAACACATCTCCGGTGACGCCACCGAATCGGCGGACCGCACGAGCGACGACCACGCCGACGACCACGAGCGCGACCAAGCATGCCGCGGCGCCGCGCCACCATTCGAGGCCGGCCCAGCGGCCTACCAGCGCCAGTAGCGTCGCGCTCAGCAGCCACAGGATGGCGGTGACGCCCGGGGCGACGATCTGGGTGTAGGTCGTGCCCAGGCCGTCGGGGCGGGCTGGCGGAACGCGGCGCACGCAACACACCGCCAGCGCCAGCCGGGACACGCAGACGGCAAGGCCCGCGACCGCGGCGGCCCGCCATACGTCGGCGTGCGAGAGCACCCCGACCAGGCCAGCCACCTGCAAGCCGAGGGTCAGCACCACCGCGACCACCCCGGCGGGTCCCGAGGTGCCGGTCTTCATGACGGCCAGCGATCGCTCGCGGTCGTAGGACGCAGCCAGGCCGTCCGCGACGTCGGAGAGGCCGTCGAGGTGGAAGCCGCGGTTGCCGAGCGCCAGTCCCGCAATCGCGAGCAGCGCCACCACGAGCGATGAGAATCCGACCCAGTGTCCGATCACGATGATGACCGCGACCGCGAGGGCGAGCGGCACGACCGCGAGCGGAGCGAGGACCATGGCGGTGCCGGCGCGTCGGGGATCGACGAGGGCGGGCGGCTTGACCGGAAGGGCGGTCAGTGTGCCCAGGGCGAGCCGCCAGGCGTCGCGCAGCATCAGGCCCCGAGCTCGGACAACAGTGCGACGTCGCGCAGCAGCGCTGCGGCGCTGCGCAGCACTGGCACTGCTGCCACCGCCCCGGAGCCCTCGCCGAGTCGGAGACCGAGGTCGAGGATGGGGTCGAGCCCCATCTTCGCGAGCGCGAGCGACTGGGCAGGCTCGGTCGATCGGTGGCCAGCGGTGAACCAGGCGGCGGCGCCGGGCTCGATCCGGTCGGCGGTCAGGGCGCAGGCAACGCTCATCAGTCCGTCGAGGAGCACCGGCACCCCGTCCTGGGCGGCTGCCAGGAGGAAGCCCGTGGTCGCGGCGAGGTCGGCGCTTGCGAGCGCGGTCAAGGTCTCGATCGGGTCCGCCGCCCGCGCTCCTGCCCGCGCGAGCGCGGAGTCGATCACGGCGGTCTTGTGGGCCATCGCGTCGTCGCTGATCCCCGTCCCGCGGCCGACGACCTCGGATCCGGCCAGGCCGAGTCCCGCTGCGACCATCGCGGAGGCGGGCGTGGTGTTGCCGATCCCCATATCGCCGCTGATCAGCAACTGGGCGCCGGCCTTGATCTCCTCGCGCGCCACCTTGGCTCCCGCGTCCAGCGCCGCCTTCGTCTCGTCGGCGGTGAGGGCGTCTTCGAGGTGGATGGCGCCGCTGCCTCTGCGGATCTTGTGGGCGGTGAGGGTGGAACGCGTCTGCTCGTCCAGATCGAGGAACTCCTCGTTGACGCCGAGATCCAGCACCCGCACGGCGACGCCGTGGGTGTTCGCCAGAGCGCTTACTCCCGCTTTGCCGGCGAGGAACGTCCGGACCATCGCGCCGGTGATCGCCGGCGGGAAGGCCGAGACGCCGTGTGCAGCGACGCCGTGGTCACCGGCGAAGATGACGAGCCGGATGTTGTCGATCGGCCCCGGCGGCACCTGCCCCTGGCATGCGGCGACCCACACTGCGAGCTCGCCGAGGCGGCCGAGCGCGCCGGGCGGCGTGACGAGCGCGGCCAGGCGCTTCGCGGCGTGGTCGCGGGCGATGTCAGAGGGAGCGGAGACGTACGGCATCTGGGCGTTCCTTGTCAGCGGCCCGGCTGCGGGAGCCGGAGGTGGTCGAGGGCGGTGAAGAAGCGGGCGGTCATGGTGGGCGGGCGTACGGCGATCCGGGCCCAGCTGGCGTCGAGGCCGGGGAAGGTGTCGGCGCGGCGAACCGCGATGCCTTGCTGCCGAAGGCCGGCTCGTGCCCCTACCCCGAGGCGGGCGAGGACGAACGGGGCCGAGGAGGCGACGTACTCGATGTCTCTGGCGCGGAGCCCGCGTTCGAGGGACTCGCGCCAGCGAACGATGTTGGCTGTGCGCTCCCGCGCGTCCGCGGCTGCCAGTCCGCTCGCGCACGCGACCGTGGCAGCGATCGCGGAGGTCGAGACCGACCACGGCGACTGCAGTTCGCACATTTGGCGGATGACGTAGCGGTCGCCGATCACGTAGCCCGCACGGATGCCCGGGATGGCCCACAGCTTGGTGAGGCTGCGGATCACCAGCAGTCCGTCGACGCGCTCACTGATGAGTGACTCCGCCTGCCCCGGGACCGCGTCCATGAACGCCTCGTCGACGACGACCAGGCGGCCTCGGCGCCGGAGCTTGCGGATGACCGCAGCGGGATGGAGCACTCCGGTCGGGTTGGTCGGATTGCCGATGATGACCAAGTCGGCATCGTCCGGGATGGCGGCCGGGTCCAGTGCGAAGCCATCCTCCGCGAGGCAGAAGAGGGAGGTGACCTTGTGGCCGTGCGCCTCCAATGCGGAGTGGGGCTCGGTGAACTGCGGGTGCACGATGACCGGGTTGTTCCACTCGCGCAGGCGGGCGATGACTGAGAATGCCTCCGCCGCTCCGGCGGTGACGAGTACGTCGGTGACGCGTCGATCGTGATGGTTCGACAGCGCGTAGCGGGCCGGTTCGACGTTGGGATAGGAGCCGGCGTCGTCGATGGATCGATGCAGCACGCGCTTCAGCCAGGTGGGCCGTTGCCCACCGTAGACGTTCACCGCGAAGTCGAGCAGGCCGGCTCCGACCTCGGTGTCTCCGTGATGGCGGAGGGGCTCGCGCAGTTCCTCGTCCTCCTCGACCATCTCGATCGCGGGCTCGAAGGAAGCAGTCTGGTGTGGCATGGCGGCATGGACGGCGTCGGCGAACCGTTGCGCCAGTTGCGGATGCCCCGCCCAGTGGAGGTGAAGGTAGGACGCGTGCCAGGTGTCAGACGCGAAGCCCATCGCGTCACCATCCACCGTCCACGCGGCTCGCTCCCCCGCGGCGGGGGTGGTTCGGGTGCGGTGGAACTCGTGGCCGGTCACCTGCTCGCCCGCCCGCGAGAGCAGGGAGTCTGAGGCCGCGGTGGCGGTCGGGTAGCGCAGGGTCAGTCGGTCCGACATGGCGGCTCTGGTTGGCACGATGCCTGCCATCGGGAGCCCGTCGAGCGCCTCAGCGAGGTAGAGCAGGCCTGCGCATTCGGCCACGGTCGGGATGCCGTTGGTGACCGCGGCGCGCAGGTCGTGGAGCAGGCTTCCGTTCGCGGCGAGTTCTCCCGCGTACACCTCGGGGAACCCGCCTCCGAGGTAGATGCCCTGGGTGTTCGCGGGCAGCGACGTGTCTGAGAGGGGGTCGAAGGTGACGACCTGGCAGCCTGCGGCGCACAGCAGTTCCTCGGTCTCGGCGTAGCGGAAGGTGAATGCCCGACCGCCGGCAACCGCCACGACCGGTGCCGCGACGGCCCGCCCGCTCCTCGGCGATGGGTGGACAGCCGTCACCGGTTCCCACGGGGCCGCGGCGAGGTCGGGAGCCGTACGCGCGACGGCCAGCAGTGCGTCGAGGTCGAGGTGGCGGGCGACCTGCTCGCCGAGATCGTCGATGGTCGCGACCGAGGCGTCTCGTTCCTCGACCGGGACCAGGCCGAGGTGGCGGGAGGGAGCGGCGAGGCGGTCGTCCTTGGGGAGGGCGCCCAGCACCGGGATGCCGGTGAGCTCCATGGAGCGGATGATCTCGGCGACGTTGCGGGTGGAGCCGGCTCGATTGAGGACGACGCCGGCGATCGTGACGTCGGGGTCGTAGGCCGCCATGCCCACGACGATCGCTCCTGCGGACCGTGAAAGGCGGGCCACGTCGAGCACCAGGATGATCGGCGAGGCGGTCAGTGCTGCGACGTGGGCTGTCGAGGAGAAGCCGTCGGTGCCGACGCGGCCGTCGTAGAGGCCCATGACCCCTTCGATGATCGCGACGTCCGCCGGTGTCGGTGTGATGGCGCCGTGCAGGAGGAGCGGAACGATGCGCTGCTCGCCCACCAGGTGAGGGTCGAGGTTCCGCCCGGGGCGGCCGGTGGCGAGCGCCTGATAGCCCGGGTCGATGTAGTCGGGGCCGACCTTGTGCCCACTGATTTTGTGGCCGGTCGAGCGCAGCGCGGCCATGAGGCCGGTGGCGATGGTGGTCTTGCCCTGTCCAGTGGACGGGGCTGCGATCACCAGGCGCGGCAGGGCTACCACTCGATGCCCTTCTGGCCCTTCTGGCCGACGTCCATGGGGTGCTTGATCTTGGTCATCTCGGTCACGAGATCCGCGGCCTCGATGAGCCTCGGGTCGGCGTTGCGACCGGTGATCACGACGTGCTGGTAGCCGGGACGCGTGGTGAGTGTCTCCACGACGTCGTCGACGTCGACCCAGCCCCACTTCATCGGGTAGGTGAACTCGTCGAGGATCAGGAGGTCGTGGGATTCGTCGGCGAGCCGGCGCTTGATCTCCTGCCAGCCTTCGGTAGCGGCGGCCTCGTGGTCCTCAGCGTCTCCTTGCTTGCGGCTCCAGGACCACCCGGACCCCATCTTGTGCCACTCGACCGGTCCGCCCTCGCCGGTCTCCTCGTGTAGCTGGCCGAACCGCTCGAGAACGGTCTGCTCGCCGATCCGCCACTTGGCGGACTTCACGAACTGGAAGACGCCGATCTTCCACCCCTGGTTCCAGCCCCGGAGTGCGAGCCCGAAGGCGGCCGTGGACTTTCCCTTGCCGTCGCCGGTGTGAACGATCAGCAGTGGCCGGTTGCGGCGCTGCCTGGTGGTGAGTCCGTCGTCGGGGACGGTGAGCGGCTGGCCCTTGGGCATGAGGCGACTCCCTTCACACGTGAGGTGTGGGTGCGGACAGCGGTGGTGAGGGATTCGGCACTGATCTCCCCTACTGGGATGTGCTCGGCATTGAGCCGCTGGGCGAGACTGACGGCAAGGCCGAGGCGGAGCGGTCCGGTCTCGCCGTCGACCACGACCGTGCTTACGCCTATTCCGCTGAGGTAGTCCGCGGCTTGTAGCGAGCGCTCGACTGCGTTCGCCCCGGCGGTGGCACGTCCGTCGGTGACGACGACGAGAAGCGGGCGCAACCCCTGGTCGCGGAGGTGCTCGCGTGCCAGCACGCGGCCGGCCTCGACTAGGCCTTCGGCGAGCGGGGTGCGGCCCCCGGCGGGCAGGTCGTTGAGGCGCGCCGCCGCGATGTCGACGGAGTGGGTCGGCGGAAGGGCGACCTCCGCGCCCTGTCCGCGGAAGGTGATGAGTCCGACCTTGTCGCGACGCCGGTAGGCGTCGAGCAGGAGGGAGAGGATCGCGGTCTTGACCTGCGTCATGCGCTTGCGGGCCGCCATGGAGCCGGAGGCGTCGACGCAGAAGAGCACGAGGTTGGCCTCGAGTCCTTCCCGTACGGCGATGCGCAGGTCCTCGCTGCGCAGCTCCACGCGGCCGCCGACTCGACCGCGGGTCGCTTGCTTGCCGGCGGCAGCGAGGATCGTCTCGATCAGGTGGAGCGATCCCGTGGGGCCGTCGGGCTTGCGTGCGCCGACCCTGCGGCCGGTGGTCGCGATCGCGCGGCTGCGACGACCGGCCTCCCCCGCACCGAGGCCATCGACCTTGAGGAGGCGGGGGCGGTACGGCGTTGCTGCCCTGACGGTCGTGTCCGCGGCAGGACCGTCAGGCTGCTCGGGGGCGGCCGGTGACTGTTCGGGACCGGGCTCGCCCGGGTCAGCCGGACGCTCGGCTTCCGTCTCCAAGCCGCCGTCGCCCTGGCCACCGTGATCCTGCGGCGGCGCGGGTGGCTCGTCAGGATCAGGACCCTCGGGAGGCTCCGGGGGCAGCTCCTCGCCGCCGAGGATCTGGTCCAGCAGCTCCTCGTCGAGACCGGGCGCGTCGAACGGGTTGCGCCGGCGTCGGTGCGGAAGCGCCAGCAGGGCGGCGCGGCGGATGTCAGCACGCGTGACCTCGTCGCGCCCTTCCCACGCCGCGTGCGCGACGGCGGCGCGGGCGGTCACGATGTCGGCCCGAAGGCCGTCGACCTCGAAGGCTGCGCAGACTTCCGCGATCTTGAGGAGCGCGGCCTCGGTGAGCCTCACCTTGTCGAGGCGCTCACGGGCGGCCTCGACCCGCGAGGTGAGGGCCAAGTCCTGCTCCCGGTACAGCTGGGAGAACGCCGCAGGGTCGGCGTCGTACGCCATCCGCCTCCGAACCACATCGACTCTCTTGGCGGGGTCACGTGGAGCGGCGACCTCGACCGTGAGTCCGAACCGGTCGAGTAGCTGGGGTCGGAGCTCGCCCTCTTCGGGGTTCATCGTCCCGATGAGCACGAAGCGCGCCGCATGCTCGATGGAGACGCCATCGCGCTCGACGGTGACGCGTCCCATCGCCGCCGCGTCGAGGAGCAGGTCGACGAGGTGGTCGTGCAGGAGGTTGACCTCGTCGACGTAGAGGATGCCGCGGTGGGCGCATGCGAGAAGGCCGGGCTCGTACTCGACCTTGCCGTGCGAGAGCGCGCGCTCAAGGTGGAGGGAGCCGAGGACGCGGTCTTCGGTTGCGCCGACGGGGAGCTCCACGAGCCGAACCGGTCGGGTGAGGACCTCGGTGTCGGCGGTGAACGGGCCATCGGGCGAGACCGCGCCGGCGTCGGCTGGGTCGACCGAGAAGCGGTCGCCCGCGTAGACCTCGATGGGAGGCAGTACGGCGGCGAGCGCCCGCACCGCCGTCGACTTGGCGGTGCCCTTCTCGCCCCGGATCAGCACGCCTCCGATCTCGGGCGAGATCGTCGTCAGCACGAGGGAGAGCCCCATGTCGTCAAGTGCGTCGGCTTCGCAGCCGAGGACGGCAGAAAAGGGGTACTGCAGTGGCATGTGAGGCTCCCGCTCGCTTCGCCATTCAAAAGATGGTCGGGCGCGAGGCCGGTCTTCGGACTTGTCCGGTCCCTTCGACGGAAGGGCCGGATTCACCGCAGCGGGCCTGTGCCGGAGTCTCACCGGCTTCCCAGATTCTCCTCGTCGACCAGCACCACCGTTTCCGATGGCTCGGCCTCTGAGGCACCTCGTACCTGATCGTCACGATAGCGTGAGGTCTCGTGCCTGCGCCGCTTCACCCCTCGACTCCGCCGTCCATCACCGTGGTCGGGATCGCTGCAGACGGGTGGAGCGGACTGCCCGAAGACCGGCGGCAGCTCGTGCTTGACGCTCGGGTGCTGATCGGCGGTCAGCGGCATCTCGCGCTTGTGCCCGACCGCCCAGAGCAGCAGCGCGAGGTGTGGCCGACGCCGCTGCACGACGGGCTGCCGAAGCTTCTCGCTACCATCACAGAGCGACCGGTGGTCGCACTAGCATCGGGCGACCCTCTGGTCTCGGGCATCGGATCGACACTGATCGAGCTGATCGGCAAGGAGCGGGTGGTCATCCATCCTGCAGTCTCGTCCGTCGCACTCGCCCGCGCCGAGCTCGGTTGGCCGGCTGAGTCGTGCGCGGTCGTCAGCGTGGTGGGCAGAAGCGCGTCGCTCGTCCTTCGCGAACTCGCTCCGGGCAGGCGTGTGCTGGTCCTCTCCTCCGATGAGTCCACGCCCGCGCAGGTCGCCCGGCTCCTCACCGATGCCCGGTATGGCGCGAGCCAGATGCACGTCCTCGGTGACCTCGGCTCGGATCGCTTCTCTCGTGTCGACGGCATCGCCAGCGCCTGGTTGGCCACGTCCCCGCGGCTCAACGTCATCGGCCTTGAGCTGTCCGGACCTCCTCATGGCGGCTGGGTCGCCGGGCTGCCGGACACCCTGTTCGAGCATGACGGGCAGCTCACCAAGCGAGACCTGCGCGCGTCCGCGCTGGCTCGGCTCGCGCCCATGCCCGGCGAGCATCTGTGGGATATCGGAGCCGGAGCCGGCTCCGTCAGCATCGAATGGATGCGTGCTCATCCGTCGTGTGCCGCGACAGCCATCGAGGCCAATGAGGAGCGCGCTGCGCGGATCGCGCGCAATGCCGAACGCCTCGGCGTGCCCGGTCTCCGGATCGTCCACGGCGCCGCTCCGGACGCCCTCCGCGATCTACCGGCACCGCAGGTGATCTTCGTCGGCGGCGGAGCCACCACCCCGGGCGTCATGGACACGTGTCTCGATGTCTTGGCTCCGGGTGGACGCCTGGTGGTGCACGGCGTCACGGTCGAGACCGAACGTCTGATGGGTGAGCTGTACGCCACGCACGGCGGCGAGCTGACCCGGATCGCGGTCGAGATCGCCGGCCCTATCGTCAGCTACACCGGGTGGAAGCCGTCCCGCACCGTCACGCAGTGGGCGTTCACGCGCGGCGCTTGACCGACCGATCGCGCGCGGGGTCGTAGAGGTAGGACTCGCCCCCGCCGTCGGGGTTCAACGCTCGCCCGACGAGGATGACGGTGGCCTGCTTGAGCCCCGCGTGCTCGACCGCGTCGGCGATGGTGGACACCGTGCCTCGCAGGACCAGCTCGTCGGGCTGGCTCGCGCGGTACACGACCGCCACCGGGCAGTCGCCGCCGTAGCGCGGTTCGAGCTGCGCCATCAACTCGCGCGTCCGGGTGACGGCAAGGTGCAGCACCAGTGTCGCGCCGGTGGCCGCGAAGTTGTCCAGCGACTCGGCTTCAGGCATGGCTGAGGACCGTGCCTGGGTGCGCGTCAGGATGACCGACTGCGAGACGAGCGGGACGGTCAGCTCGCGCCCGAGGAGTGCCGCAGCAGCGGCGTACGCCGGAACGCCCGGCGTGACGTCCCACGGGACGCCAGCGGCATCGAGGCGACGGGACTGCTCGGCCAGCGCCGAGTAGATCGACAGGTCGCCCGAGGCGAGGCGCACGACGTCCTTGCCGTCGGCGTGGGCGCGGACCAGGTGCTCGGTGATCTGGTCCAGGTCGAGGTCCTGGGTGTCGACCAGCTCGGCCGTCGGGCTGACGTGGCCCAGGACGTCCGGGTCGAGGTAGGTGCCCGGGTAGAGCACGACCTCTGCGGCTGCGAGCAGGCGCGTCGCCCGGACGGTGAGGAGGTCGGCCGCGCCTGGCCCGGCTCCCACGAAGTGGACCGTCATCGGTCACCGTCGACATACCGGGGCGTCCACACGCCGGCGCGACTGACGCGTGTGCTCTCCGCGCCGACGATGAGCAGGCATCTCATGTCGATCGTCGACGGGTCCAGCTCCGCCAGCGTCGTGACCGTAAGTGACTCCTCGGCCCTGCCGATGTCTCGGCCGACGATGACGACGGTTTCCGGCTTGCGGTGCTCTAGCAGGATGTCGCGCGCGGTCGCAATCTGCTCCGTGCGCGATCGCGACGCAGGGTTGTAGATCGCAAGCACGAGGTCGGCCTCGGCGATGGCGCGCAGGCGCCGTTCGACCACCGACCAGGGCTTGAGCCGGTCCGACAGGGACACGACGGCGAAGTCGGCGCCGATGGGTGCTCCTGCTCTCGCCGCCACGGCTTGCACGGCGCTCACTCCAGGGAGGACACGGATGGCTACGTAGGCGTAGGCAGGATCTTCGGCGGCTTCGAAGACTGCGGCGGCCATGCCGAAGACTCCGGCGTCGCCGCCGGAGACGACCGCGACCTTCTCTCCCGCCTTGGCGAGGTCGAGGGCGAAGCGAGCTCGGTCGACCTCGACGGTGTTGCCGGACGCGTGCCGGGTCAGCCCGACCCGCTGGCGCACCCGGTCGACGTACGGCCCGTAGCCGACGACGTGATCGACTTCCGCGAGCGCTGCCGTGACTTCGGGGGTGATCCAGTCGTGGGGCCCGGGGCCGAGGCCGACGACGAGCAGCTCGGCTGCCGGCGCTGTCGCCTCGGCGGCTGGTACCGCGTTGCTGCCGGTGCGGGATCGCCGTCCGTTGAGTGAGTCTCCGGTGACGACGATGAGGGAGAAGTACGGCACCGAGTCGGCGTCGACCTCTGCGACAGGCAGCCATCGCTCCTCAGGCATTGACGCCCGCTCGACATAGAGCGCGTGGTCGTGGCGTCCTGCCGCCTCCAGTGCCCGACGTACGGCAGGGAAGGTCCGGCCGAGCTTCATGATGATGGCGCCGTCGGTGCTCGCCAGCCGGCGAGCGAGCTCGGGCTCAGGCATCGTGCCCGGCAGCACGGTCAGGACGTCGGTCTGTCGGACGAGGGGGCTGGCGACCGCGGCGGTCGCCGCCAGGAACGCCGGGACACCGGGCACGATCTCGGTTGGATAGCGCTCCGAGAGCCGGTCGTGCATGTACATGTAGGAGCCGTAAAAGAGCGGGTCGCCCTCGGCCAGCAGTACGACGTCGCGCCCGGCGTCGAGGTGAGCGGCCAAGCGCGCCGCCGACTCCTCGTAGAACTCGGCCAGAACTCCGGCGTAGCCGCCCGGATGGTCGGTGGTGCCGGTGGTGACCGGGTAGGTCAGTTGCTCCTCGATCACTTCTGCCGGAAAGAGCTCGGCCGCGATGCGACGCGCGTTGGACTCCTTGCCGACGCCGGCGTGGTAGGCGATGACGTCGGCGGTCTCGAGGAGCCGTGCGGCCTTGCGGGTCATCAGCTCCGGGTCGCCCGGGCCGACGCCCACGCCGTAGAAGTGGCCGGTCATTCCTTCTCCTGGGCCAGTGCGTTGAGAGCGGAGGATGTCATCGCCGAGCCGCCGCGACGGCCGCGCACGGTGACGTAAGGGATGTCGATGCCGTGCTGGTCGGCCAGGTCGATGATGGCCTGCTTCGACTCAGCAGCGCCGATGAAGCCAACCGGGCAGCCGACGATGGCGGCGGGATGTGGAGCGCCGTCGAGGATCATCTCCAGCAGATGGAACAGCGCGGTTGGTGCGTTTCCGATGGCGACCACGGCTCCGTCCAGCCGGGGCTCCCAGAGCGAGACGGCTGCGGCGGTCCGCGTGGTCCCCCACCCCCGGGCCAGGTCCGGGACCTGGGGGTCGTTGAGGAAGCAGAGCACGTCGTTGTCCTTCGGCAGTCTGCTGCGGGTGACGCCGGTCGCGACCATCGTGGCGTCGCACAGGATCGGTGCGCCGGCTTCGAGGGCCTCGTGGGCCGCGGTCACCATGCGCGGATGGATGACCAGGTCGCTGGCGAGGTCGACCTGGCCGCTGCCGTGAATCATGCGGACGGCCAGCTTCTCCGCCTTGGCGGGCACGGCTGTCAGGTCCGCCTCCCGGCGGACCGTCGCGAACGAGTCGACATAGATGGCCGGTCCGTCGTCGACGTACTCGTAGTGACGCTGTGGTCGGCGCGGTTCAGGCACGCAACTTCTCCTCGGGGACGAGAACGCCACGCCACGGCGTGACGATCAGCTCGGGGACGTTCTGGGTGAGGGCTGCGACGGCGGCGCGATCGAGTCCCGTGTCGGGCACCTCGACGTGGTGGCCGCCCGGAACGTCGCCGTACGGCAGGGCCGCGATGGGTTCCGGTAGCCGCACGTCGGGCGTGCTCGGTCCGACGAGTAGTCGGTCGAGCTCTACGACATGCCAGGGTGCGCTTGGCCCCTCTCCCCGGACTCGGAGGAAGCTCTCGGCGAGGTCGGCTATCCGCGACGCGGCATCGGCGAGATGCACCGTCGGGCCCCACGCCGTACCCACCCGAAGCTGGGCGGTGCCTTCGTCAAGGACCACGAGACCTAGGTCGCAGGTCCGCTCCCGAAGGTCTCCCCTGCCGTCGTCGAGGACGAAGAGGAATCGACCGGGCAGCTGGGACAGCCGGTCGTTGGCGCAGAGCAACCTGTCGAGGTCCGCAGCCACGCCGCGCAGGTCGGCACGACCGCCGGCGAGGCCGGACTGAGGAGAGACCATGACGTTGCGCACCAGCTCGTGGGTGCGTGTGGGAACGAGGCCGGTCGATTCGAGGGCGTCCAACGCCTCCAGCGCGAGGCTGCCGTCGGAGCCGGGAAAGCCGCGGACTTGCAGGTTGGCGCGCGCAGTGACGTGGACCCGTCCGTCGCCGTACGCCTCGGCGACCTCGACCAGCGCGTTCAGCTGCTCCGACAGCAACCGTCCACCGATCAGCCGCAACCGAACCAGCAGACCGTCCTTCGCTGGCCACGGCCTAAGCGCGCCGGGGCACCAGTCTCGCCGATCGCGGATGGCTGGCACTGCGGGGAACCCCTCTGGTCACGGACCCTGTCGCGGGGTCCACATCTGACCTGGCGACGATCGTCGTAGGGCCAGCAGGTCTTCGGACTCGGGATCAATCGGCTCGAAGCGCCTTCCTGAAGCTGTGCTCCAGTGGCTGCCTTGCGGCGTGCTCCGACCGTCACCCTCACCGCTGCGCGTCAGTCCGCGGACTCTCACCGGGTTCCCTGACTCCACGGATATGGAGTACGACTGGCGTCCGTCAGACTATCGCTTGCGCCGTCCGACCCGACATTCCGCCCAGAGCTATCGCCCTCGCCCGCGGATGCCCCGGGACATACCTAACGCATCTCGTCAAAGTCCCAGGTCGCGGCTGGAGGTCGTGGCAAGTGCCTCCAGTGGGCGGATGTAGCGCGTCACGAGGACGGAGATGTCGCGGTGCCGGGTCTGGGCGGCGATCCTGTCAAGCCGGACGCCGGCCAGGGCGGCGGTCGTCGCGTGCCCGGCTCGCAGTGAGTGGGCGGTGATCCGCTCGGCGGCCAGGCCGGCTGCCTGTGCGCGGGCGCGCAGCATCCTGGCCACGACATGGCCCGAGAGCGGTTCGAGGCTGACGCGGCTGGCCCAGATTCGGGTGAACAGGTCCGGGTTCCTGGCCGCGCAGGGCCCGCCATGCGGCGAGCGCAGCGACGGGATCGGTGAGGCTGTGGCTGCCGTGGGCCACGACCTTGCGGACGTCGAGGTCGGGTTGGAAGGCGAAGTCGAAGTCGTCGAGGGTCTTGTGGTGCGGCAGCCCGGACAGCTTCAGCGCATTGCGGAACCGGCGGCCCTCGCGCAGGCCGATCTCTTCTTCGAGCAGCAGGTCGACGAAGTCCAGGTAGCCCATTTGCGCGGCCTCGGGGCGTTCCACCAGCTGGGTGAGGACGTCGACGAGGTGGGTCAGTCCGAGCTTGGTGGCGTGGTCGCGGATCCGGTCGGCGGTCAGCGACGTCATCGCAGGGTCTCCTGGGCGTTGTGGGGGCAGGGTTGGAGTAGGCGGCGCAGGTGCTGGGCTTCGGCGCCGATGCTGTCGAGGAGCCAAGAGACGTCGGTCGGAGGGTGGTAGTCCTCGAGGTAGGTCGCCAGCTCGGCGTGCACCAGCGGCCCTGCGGTGCGCAAGAACTCCTCGCAGTAGTTCAAGACCTCCAGGATGCGTTCGGCGGTGAGCGCGGTCAGCGTCACCGGAGCCGGGGCGCTCATGACCGGCCTCCAGCGGCGTCGTAGTCGGCCAGGGGACGCTTGGCGACGGCGACATCGGCGCCGTGGTGGACGGCCAGCAGCGCTGCGAGCGGCCCGGGATCGCTGCTCGCCGCCTGTCGTGCTGGAGTCGGGCCCGGCGCTGTGGGTGGGTCGACGGTGGTGGCGCGGGTGTGGCCGTCCGGTAAGCCGTGCCAGTGGGTGGGGTCGACGACCCAGGAGTCCTTGAGCGCGGCGCGGGGGTGCGTGGCCAGCCAGCCGCCGCCGTCGGTGGTCTGGGCGTGGATCACCACCGTCCCGCCTGCGGAGTCGTTATGCACGTGGACCACCACCCGTTGCCCGCGCCGCACCCGGGCCGCGGGGACGGAGTAGAAGCTGGACTCGAAGGAGATCAGGCAGTCCTTCCCGACCCGCCGCAGGCGCTTGTCGGCGACCAGGTAGGGCTGCTCGGGCAGCGGCAACAGCGCGGCGCGGTCGGCCTCGGCGCGCACGGCGATGACCTGGCCGTGGGTCCGGTGCACCTGGGCGCGGCGGATCGGCAGCCAGGTGGTGAACACACCGTCCAGCTCCGCGGTGGAGTCGAAGTTCCGGCCGGCCAGCACGTGGTCGCGGACGATGGCGACCTGTCGCTCCACCCGCCCCTTGCCGGTGCGTTATCCGGCTAATCCTGGCCCAGGCCAGTGCCCCGAACTGGTCGGGTCCGGTCGCCGACTATGTGCTGTTGCAGAGCTTGCGAAGTTCTTCCTCGTGGCGCCGGACCTTGGCGGCGAGCTCATTCAGCGCGGTGCGCAGATGTGCGATCTCGGTGGCCAGGCCGGTCAGGGTGTGTGCCTCTCGTCCGCGGGTTCGGTGCTCTTCGACGACGGCTCGTAGTTCGGGGTTGCGGTAGAGGGTGGCCCGGCCCAGCCCGACCCGGTCTGCGACCGCGTCGAAGGTGATCGTCGCGTCTTCGGCCACGAGCGCGGCGCAGACGTCCTCGACGGTCTGGCGCCTTTCCTCGAGTGTCATCCGGCTTCGACTTCTCGAATGTGGGCGTCGAGTCGTGCGATGAGGTTGCGGTGTCGCTCGACCTCGCTGCCCCAACCGCGGGCCTCGGCGTCGTGGGCCAGTTTCTCGGCGTCGGCGCGTTGCGCGGCGAGCACCGGGAGGAATCCGCTGTCGGTGCGAAAGCTGGGGCAGTGTTCGCAGATGTTGGCGTAGGCGCAGGGGCCTTGGGCCTGGGCGCGGACGCAGAACCCGCCGGCGAGCCGGGCCTTGATCGTGGGGGTGTCCTTCCAGTCGCCTTCCAGCAGCGGCAGGCTCTGGCGTGCCCTGGTCGACTCGATGGGGAGCGCGCCGAACTGTTCCTTGGCCGCGGTCAGGGCGCGTTCGTACTCGGCCTTGACGGTGGCGTCGAAGAGCCGCCCGTAGCGCAGGCTCATGTTGGCCGAGACATGGCCGAGCAGCGCCATCAGGCTCTGCAGGGAGACGCCGGCGTTGACCAGGGCGGTGGCGTAGGTATGCCGCAGCTGGTGCGGCGTGGTGTGCGGCAGCCCGGCTTGCTCGCAGACCCGGGTGAGCAGGTCACGCAGGTAGTAGACCGAGACCCGTCGCCCGTGATGGGTGAGCAGGAAGTCGGTGGGCCTGCCGGTGCGTGGGTGCGGCAGCGGACGGCCCGCAGAGCGGTGCGCGACGATCCGATCGACCAGGGCCACGGTCTCCTCATCCAGCGGCACCATCCGCTCGGTGTCCAGCTTCCCCAGCGGCACCTTGAGCCAGGCGCCTTGTCCCGCGATCTCGTGCACGCAGTCCAGTTCGAGGTCGACCAGCTCACCGATCCGTAGCCCGGTGGCCCGTTGCAGCAGCAGCGCGTCGGCGGCCAGCCGGTCCGGATGCGACTGCAGCGCAGCAGCCAGCCGTCGGTCCAGGTCCGGGGTCAGGTAGCGGGGCAGCGGCCGGGGCAACTTGGGCAGATCGGAGGTGAACACCAGCCGCCGGCTCGGCGCATCATCCCAACCCCACTCGGCGATGTCGTTGAGCATGCAGTGCACTGCCAGCACCCGTCCACGTCTCTCCGAGACCGACAGCGGCGGCGCACCGGTGCGAGAGTTCACCGCTTGGCCCGTCGCGGTCAGGTAGGTCTCGATGTGCCCTCGCCGCTCCAGGCCGGCCAGGCTGGCCAGACCCGGGTCGACCCTGGCCAGGTGGGAGGCGAAGGTGTTCAGCCGGCTCGCGGTCCCAGTCACGCTGGAGCGGGCGTGCGTGCCGGTCAGCCGGTCAAGGTAGGCCACGAACGTCGGCCGCAGCGCCGGCGTCGCGTCGCGCATCCGCTGCTCGAAGCTCTGCCGCAGCAGCGTGGCCGGGTTGACCGGCGGCGTCTCGAACACACCCAGGTGGAACAGCACCTGCCGGGTGCTATGCACCGCGCGGACGTAGTGCGTGAGCTTGACGCCCTCGTCGGCCTGACGCTGCCGGCAGGCGGCCAGGAACTGTGCGAGGTCGGCCTCGGTGATCTCCTCCAGGCGGCGGCCGGTCTGGATCAGCACCCGGCCCAGGGCTTGGGAGGCGGTCGCCTTCCTGGTGCGCTGTGTGAACCCCAGATCGGCAGCCGCGGCGAGGAAGCAGTCCATGTCGGCGGCGAACGGCGCGTGGGGCAGCTCGCGCCAGAAACTCGGTAGCTTGCGTCGTACCAGGTAGTCATAGCCTGGCCGGAGGTATCCGCCCATCAGCAGAAACATCAAGAACGAGCAGGCGACCGTCGGTACCGCCAGCCGCTCCTCCAGCGGTTCCTCGGCCCAGGCCTGTGGATCGGGCCAGCGCCGCAGAAAGCTTCGTGCCGCCCGCTGTTGGTTCACGCCATAGAGGCCCTGCCGGGTCAGGTGCTCATCGAACAGGGCCAGCAGATCCGGCTCAGTGTCCGGCACGCATGCGGTCGCGGGCTGCATCGAACTCCTCTCGCAAGAACGCCGGGGCCAGATGGATATAGGCGGCCGAGGAGTCCACGTGGTCGTGGCCCATCAACGCCTGGATCACACACAGGTCCACGCCGGCCTCGGCCAGCGCGGTCCCGAACGAGTGCCGAAGCGCGTGCGGGTTCCCCGCCGGCACCCCGGCTCGGCTCCGGTGGTAGCGGAACACCGTGCGTAGCCCGGCCGGCGTCAGCGGCTTTCCACGGTTCGCGCCCTTGCCCACCACGAACAGCATCCGGCTGTCGGTCTCCGGTCGTTCGACGAGCAGGTAGGTCTGGATCACGCCGGCGACATCGTGGTCGATCGGAACCCGGCGCTCCTTGTCGCCCTTCCCGACCACCCGCACCCAGCGACGAGCGATGTCGACGTCCTCGATCCGCAACCCGAGGACCTCCGCCGACCGCAGCCCCGAGAACAGCATCAGCCCGGCGATCGCCCGGTCCCGCCAGTTGCCGAAGCTGCCCAGCAACAGGCCCGCCTCCTCCTGCGAAAGCCCACGAGGTAGCCGCCGCGGCTCGCGGACTCGCAGCCGGGGCCGCGACCGAGGCTTGGCGACATGCGCCAACAGCCCCGAGCGCTCTCCACGAGCAAGACGCTTGGCCGCTCGGCCCCGAGGAACCGGGTTCAGCGCGGCCGGATCGCGCATCTCGCGGAACCCGAACAGCGCCGAGATCGCCGCCAGCCGGCGGTTGATCGTCGCCGGCGCATAGCCGGCGTTGCGGCCATCGCGGATCGAGTAGACGTTTCCGCCCGGCCGTCCCGGCAACACCGCCTCCCGGCACGCCGCCAGGAAACGCAGCAACACGTCGGTGTCCACCTGCGCCAGGTCGAGGTCCTCCGCGAGCAACCAGCGACAGAACCCCAGCAGGTCGAACGCATAAGCGCGCTGTGTGCGCGGCGAGTAGTACCGATCCGCCAGATGCCCCAAGAACTCGTTGACCAGCTGATACCGGTTCGCCGCCGCCCCGGCCAGCCGCCAGGCGCCGTCCTGCTCCTCGATCCTCAAAGACTCCTCAGCCACGAGACATACGTATCGCGGCCTGATCGTCCCCTACTGACATCCCCATGACCTCGGCGTGTCGCGGGCCGTGGTCACCCAGAATTAGCCGGATAAGAGAGGCCGGTAGGCGGCCAGCACGTCGATGACGAAGCCGTAGTGTTCGGCGAACGCCGCGGCTTCGGGATGCAGCGGGACCGCGACGCGCGGGGCGACGTGGCGGCGGACTACGGTCTTGGTGCGGTCGTAGACGATCGACCCCGGCACCCCACCGAAGTGCGCGAACGCCCGCCGGTGGCAGTCCCAGAAGGTGGCCATGTCCATGCTGGTGGTGAAGCAGCAGAACGGGTCGCGCGAGTGCGACGGCGTCATGTGGAAGGAGTAGACGCAACCGATGCCGACGTGGGCCAGCAGGTCGCCTTCCTCGCCCCAGTCGACCTGGGCCTGGGCGCCGGGCACGATCTCGAACCGCGGTGCAGGCCGGTCAGCGGGTTCTCGTCGTGCTCGGCGAGCTCCGCGGCGATCCGCGGTCGCGCGTCGGCGCAGAAGACCTTCACCCGCTGGTAGTGGCCGGTGAACCCGTGCTCGGCCACCAGCCGCTCGTTGATCACGCTGGGCCTGCAACGTCAGGTCAGCGCAGCCACGTCTCGACCAGCGGCTCGAACCCGGTCAACCCCCGCGGCTGGGTGCCGGCCCGCGGCGGACCGACTGGTGGGACGCTCGGGGCGTCCTCGGCCAGGTACTTCTTCACGGTGCGCCAGTCACACCCGCACTCGCGCGCGATCTCGGCGTAGGTCGCTCCCGCGGCATGCAGGGAACGGAATCGACGGACGTTCATCCAGATCTCCTGATCCAGGATCATGAGCACGGCACCCTTCCGGCTCGTCGACTTGGCGGTGGACGAACCGAAGGGTGACCCCACTCAGGCGAGCAAAGGACTCAACTCGCCGAGATCCATCACGTCAGGCCGTACCCGGTCCTACACATGAGGTCGTACGCGGCATCGCCGCGCCTTCACCGACGCCGCCCGGTGGTTTGCGCGCACCGCTGCGCTGGTAGGTGAGCGCTGGGACCACCCTGGTTTGGGCGAGTGGGATGTCCGTGCCCTCGTCGGGCACACGAGTCGGTCGCTCCTCACCGTTGAGACCTACCTGTCCCGCCCCGCCGCGGCCGTCGAGGTCGCCTCCGCCGCGGAGTACTTCCGCGCCACGCGGGGGGTCGCCGCCGGCCCGGCTGTTGCGGCGCGTGGCCGGGAGGCGGGGATGGCGCTCGGGAGTGATCCGGCGGCCGCGGTGGCGGAGATCGCCGCCCGCGTGCTTCGGCTCCTCGACACCGAAGACGGCACCGCGCTCGTGACCGCGATCGTGGGCGGCATGCGGCTGCGCGACTACCTGCCGACACGAATGTTCGAGCTGGCCGTCCACACCGCGGATCTGGCCGCTGCGCTCGGAGAACCGCTGCGCGTCCCGACCAGTGCGGCGGCGCAGGCACTGCAGTCGTCACCGGCCTCGCCCTCGCCGACGACCGCGCCGGGCCGCTCCTCCTCGCTGCGACCGGCCGGCCAGGGAACACCACCAACGCGGCCGAACATGTGGCAGCCATCTTGCGCTCGACCCACTCCTGAAACCCCATCGGCGAGAGCACCGGCTGACCCGTGGCAGCCCTTTCGCCGCGATCGTCCTGCTGCCGCGCCCGTCTCCAAGCGTTCGCCGGCCATCCCGATCACCGGCGGCCATCCCGCACGACTGCCGTGTGGACGACATCCGGGACTCGTACTCGACGTCGGCGCGTCCGAGGGCCCGGAGGTCACAAACCGTCACCGGGTGGGACCCTCGGATGGTGATGGAAGTCAACTTCGAGGAACTGATGGAACTGGTCGTGCGCGGGTTCGAACTGGGTGGTGTGGCGATCCTCGTCGCGGGGTCGCTGGCCGCGTTCGTTGCCGCCGCCGCGTCCTACCGGCGGGTCGGTGGCCGGCGAGCCTATGAGAAAGCGCGTCGCAACGTGGGCCGAGCCATCCTCCTGGGCCTGGAGTTTCTGATCATCGCCGACATCGTGATGACGATCACCGTCGATCCAACGCTCCAGAGCGCTGCCGCGCTGGGAGTCATCGTGCTGGTCCGGACATTCCTGAGCTTCTCACTCGAGATCGAACTGGAAGGCTCGCTGCCCTGGCGCCGAAGCGCGGCGGTGCAGGAATCGGGCAGTGCGGCAACCGGGGACCCAACCGGCTAAGGGAGGCACAGCGCCGACTCGCACGGTCTTCGGCCGTCTGTGCCGTGATCCGCGTGTCGCGGGAGACGAGGGTTGGCCGTGCGAAAACGCTCCGAGCGCGCCGGATCTCGGGTTGAATCTGCGACGCTGTCTCAGGACGAGGAAGGCGTCGATGACCAAGTACCGGCCTTACCTACGTCGCGAGTTCCGGCGTCGGTTCGCCCAATGGGCTCGACGGAATCTAAAACTGCTCCTTGCCGTCACTGCCGGCATGGTGGGAGTAACCGCACTCGCGACCCTCGTTCTCGCCGTCACGTTCCCGCCGACGGCATTCAGGTGGTGGCTCCTCGGCGCCCTCCAGACCGCCATGGTCGCCGCCTACCTGCATCTGCTGCACGCAGCATTCCTGGCGCACGACGGCGAAGCGATCTGGCTACGAAGCGCCTTGGGCGAGGACAACACCCGCAGCGAGCTGCAGCGCGCCAGGCACAAGGGGCTGATCTGGGGCTGGACAGCATCAGCCTTCAAGCCGGCGATCTCGACCACCTCGTCGTGACCCGCAACGGCGGGCTGGTCGCCATCGACTCAAAGTGGCGAAA
This sequence comes from Actinomycetota bacterium, assembly GCA_030773435.1. GTDB lineage: Bacteria > Actinomycetota > Actinomycetes > Propionibacteriales > Nocardioidaceae > JALYMZ01. The sequence goes on from JALYMZ010000029.1 coordinate 35,575, forward strand.
CCAAGCCAGCGACACCATCGACATGGCCAGAGCGGCGAAGAATGCCAGGGTGCGGGCCGAGGCCCTGGCCCACAGCCTCCTGACCGGCAACCGGGGAGCCCGCCACCGAGCCAAGACCAGCCCCGTGCGGGTCACCCCGGTCGTCGTCCTCTGGGGCGCCGCTCAGCATGGCGTCCCCGATGGCGCACGGGTGGACGAAATCGAGTTCGTTGCCGGCCGGCGTCTCCTCGACTGGCTCACCAAGCTCTAGGGTCAACCGGTCGACCGAGCTGCGGCGACCGATCTCCTCAAGCGGCTCGAACGCCATCGCGCTGCGACCCGGGACAAGACGCCAGCCGCAGTGGTCTAACACGGTCCAACCCCCCTTGCCACGAACTCCCATCGGCAGGCATTCGCGTTCCGCTGGCCGCCTGCCCAGTAGGTGCGTCATATCGCCGCCAATGTCCAAGGGAGTCGGCGGGCTCCGGTAGGCGGCTCGAAGATCTCCTTGAGTTGCGCGATCCCCGCCCGACGATGGCTGGACCGCTTGCAAGCGCCACAAGATCGGGGGGCCGATCGTTCCTCCAGCCGGCTTCTTCTTCGATCGTTGTCGCTGCTCCTGCAAACAGTGATTTCAACGATGACCTCCAAGCCGGGAGGTCGCGCGAGAGGGTGAGCCAGGTCAGCTCTCGGTTGATCTTGTCGTATTGGTGGATGATGAAGTTGCGGTTGGCTATGGCCAATGCCCAGTCCACGCCGTCCGGGGCGAGCACGCCGAGCCGGGATAGCCGGTTGGCTGCCTCGCCGAGCTTCATCATCAGCGAGTCGCCGGCCTCCTGGAGGAGGTCGTCGGCAAGGTAGGTGTCCTTGCCTCGCCGGATGATTTCGTCGACGCGTTCGAGTCAGCCCTGGATGTGGAGCAGTTCCTTTGCGGCTTTGCGGTCCATCAGAGCAGCACGGCCTCTCGGCGGATGTCGTCATCGAGTTTCGCCTTCAAGCCGCCGTGCGATACGAGGTCGATCTCGCGTCCGAGGACTTGCTCGATGAGCTGCTTGAAGCGGATGAAGCCGAACGACGACGTGCCTTCAGGTGCTTCGACCAAGAGGTCGATGTCGGAGTCCTTGCGGGCCTGATGACGTGCGACGGAGCCGAACACCGCGAGACGGGAGTAGCCGCGCTCCGCGGCCAGCGCCTTGAGGATCGGCGCAGCCGCCTCCACGAGGACCTCGGGGTGCACGTCGTCGAGCTCGGGGGCGAACTTGAGTTGCTGGCTGACTGCTGGCTGGGTGATGCCCAATTCCTCGGCGATCTGACGCTGGCTCATGCCGGTCGCGACCATCGCGCGCAGGGCAAGTACACGCCGTAGACGCGCAATGTCCTCGTCGCGGCGGGCATCGCGGTACTCGGCCAGCAGGTGCATAAGGGGATCTTATCAGTCTGGGCCAGCGCCATGTGGATATCAGAGCCCGAGGTCGCGGCTGGTGGTGGTCGCGAGTGCTTCAGAGGGTCGGATGTAGTGCTCGACGAGCGTGTCGAGGTCTCGGTGCCGGGTCTGCAAAGCGATTCGATCGACGGCGGCGCCGTTGGCTGCCGCGGCGCTGGCATGTGCCCGGTGATTGGGAGAGCGTCCAGTCCTGCGGCAAGAGCACGTGCCTGCAGCATCCTGCTCACGGTCCGGGCGCCGATCGGTCCTGACGTGGCGACTCCCGATTGGTCGATGCGCGTGAACAGTGGCCCGTCGCCGTCGGAACGAATCGCGGTCCGAGCCGCCAGGGCGCCGACGGGGTCGGTCTGGCGGTGCTGGCCGGGAGCGACGCCGACCAGTTGACCGTAGCCGTCCTGGTCCGTCTTGGAGCGGCGTACGGTCACCAGGAGCCCGTTGGGACGAGTGGCGACATCAGCGAAACCGAGAGCGGCCAGCTCGCTGGGCCCAGGGCGGAGGCGTAGCCCAGCAGGATGACGGCCCGATCCCGGGTGCCGGTCGCAGTGCGCAGGTCGATGGCGGACACGATGCGGCCCACCTCTGCGACGGTCAGCGGATGCGCCTGCCGGCGGGGTGCAGCCCCGATGATGCGGCGCAGTCCGCGGCGCACGCGGCGCAACGTCACGTCGGTCGTCGGGTCGGGCACGCCCTCCTGGTGGCGCTGGTAGGCGATCGCAGAGCAGGCGAGGTCGATGCTCCCGTAGGAGAGGCCTGCCTCGGCGCGCTCGGCGAGGTAGGCGGCGACCGCCCCCGGCGGGGCCGGCAACGCGGTTACGCCGCGGGTGCCGCACCAGGCCTCCCATTGCCGCCAGGCCGAGGCGTACACGGTCCGGGTGGACGCGGCGAGTTCGGCCTCGATCGCGGCGGCGACCCGCTCGGCGTCGCGGGCGGTCAGGCCAGGCACGCCCGCAGCCGGCGTCAGGGAGGGACCGGTCGGCGTGAGTGCGGTACAGGGGGTGGTGGGGAGACTTCTCATCCGTCACCCTCCCCCGGAGAAGGCACCCCAGAACCTGCGGGATCGACCAAGGTCTGTAAAGGAGGGTTTTCGGAGGGTGGATCAAGTCTCTAACGCTTTCAAGCCCGGCATTCACGCTGAATCCGGGCCTGATTGGTAGCGGGGGCAGGATTTGAACCTGCGACCTCTGGACGCCTTCTAGGGCGTCGCGAGTGCTACTGACAAGTCCCGGAAGCTACGGATTTCCTCGGTGTGGTGAGGATTCGTCCTCGCTTCCAGATCTCAGGCTACCCGACGGGCGCGGACTAGTTCCGGTTGTTTCTGGACCGTAGATGGACCCTGATCGAATCCCGATCGTTCGATGCCAGCGCCGGCGCTCTCCAGCGCGCGGAGCAGTCGCGGCTGCTAGACGCATCTTCCGTCTGTGCCCGACTTCCCTCAACGCGGCAAATGCGGACGTTCGGCCCGATCCCGCTCAGGGCTGTTTGTTGCTGTCGGGGTAGGCCGAAGTAAAGGTGACCGGTGTCTTGGGTCGGTCGTCGACTTGGAGTTGGAAGACGTCGGGGCGGGCGTAGTGGCCGACGACGTCGAGGTCGAGGTGTGTGCGTGTCTTTAGGGTCAGGTCAATGTCGGCGTAGAGGACGCACTCCTGGCCGTAGATGGGGCCGGCGAGGACCTGTCCGAGTGGGTCGACGATGACGCTGCCGCCGCGGATGAGGGCGTCCCCGTCGCCTGGTGGGATCTGGGAGGCGTAGTCGTCGGGGTAGTCCCTGCGGCGGATGAACTGGCACGCGGCCAAGACGAAGCAGCGGCCTTCGAGTGCGATGTGGCGCATGGTGTGCTGCCACACGTCGCGGTCGTCGACCGTGGGAGCGCAGTAGATCTCCACGCCTTGGGCGTACATGGCCTGGCGCAGGAGGGGCATGTAGTTCTCCCAGCAGATCACGGCACCGACCTTGCCCGCGGGTGAGTCGAGGACCGGCAGGGTGGACCCGTCTCCGAAGCCCCAGATCAGCCGTTCCGCGGCGGTGGGCATCAGCTTGCGGTGGTGGCCGACCAGGCCGTCGTGTGGGTCAAGCATCGCGGCGGTGCAGTACAAGGTGCCGCCGCTGCGTTCGATGACGCCCAGCACCACGAACATACCGGTCCTGGCCGCCGCCTCGGCGATCTCGGCAATCTCTGGGCCATCGAGTGCGACGGCACCCTCGGCGTAGCGAAGGTACTCCGCCCTCCCAGCCTCGGTGCGCCTGCCGACAGGGCTGCCGAAGGTCAAGCCCTTCGGGTAGGTGCCGAGGTATGCCTCGGGAAACACCACGAGCTCGCCGCCCTGTGAGGCGGCCTCCTCGATGTAGCCGGTCGCCTTCTTCACCGTTGCGGCGGAGTCGTAGGGCACCGAGCCGGACTGGACGACGGCCACCTTGGTCACAAGATCTCCTCGGCGGCTGTTGCTGCCTGAGCCACCTCGATGACCCGGGTCAGGATCTGGTGCAGCGCGCGGAGCTCGTCGAGGTCCATGCCGAGCTTGGCCACCACCGCAGGCGGGATCTTCTCCGCGTCGGACCTCAGCGCGCGGCCCTTGCTGGTCAGCGTCACGGCCAGGGCGCATTCGTCGCGCACGTCGCGTTCGCGGCGCAGCAGGCCCGAGGCCTCGAGGCGCTTGAGCAGCGGTGACAGCGTCCCGGGATCGAGCTGAAGCATCCGGCTGAGCTCACGCACCGAAACCGGCTCGTACTGCCACAGCGCCAGCATCACCAGGTACTGCGGATGCGTGAGGCCCATCGGTTCCAGCAGCGGCTTGTAGACCGCCACGACGTTGCGTGCGGCAACCGACAGGGCGAAGCAGACCTGCTGCTCCAGGGCCAGCGGGTTCTCAAGATCCGGCACGATTTCCAACTTGGTGTTCATAGTTGTTAGCCTACCAAGTGTTGGTAAACAACACACTAAGTGGACACTCGATCAAGTTCCTAAATGCTTTCAGGCTCGGAATCCGTAGATTCCGAGCCTGAAGTTGGTAGCGGGGCAGGATTTGAACCTGCGACCTCTGGGTGAGGTCGGGCGCTACGGAGAGGCTAGGAAGATCGCGGATCTCCTCGGGTTTACACGGAGAGACCTCACGGCCCACTGCGGAGTCTAGTGGATGAGCACGGGATCGCGACCGACTGTAAGTGGCCGGTTTGTGGCCGCGGGGTCGAATCCAACATCGCCGCAGGGGGCGGAGGCGCCTCAGCCAGGTCCGACCCATCCAGGGCGCACCTGGTGCAACGACAGACAACCCTCGCGGAGCGTAACACCGCCGGGAGCGGGCCTGCCCCGTGTTCGCGCGTCGGTCCGGGCGGCGCGAACACACTGATCGCCGATGCGTGGCACCTGTCTGGACTGGGTGCGACCCAATGGTCAGGTCCGCACGAAATCGCGCCGCGTCACGGCTGCGGAGTGATGACAGGCCGGCGTCGGGCGTGATGGCCGGCCGGTCGATGTCATGATCGGGACATGGCTAGCAAGGTGAACTCGATCGTCCTGAACGTCAGCGACCTCGAACGTGCGTCACGGTTCTGGCAGGCCGCGCTGAGCTACGTGCCCCAGGAGAGCAACCCGGACTTCCTCAACGACCCGGAAGGCCGGGGCGTGCCGTTGCACCTCGACGACTCCGATCGCACCCATCTGGACCTCCGCCCCATCGAGGCCGGCGGAGACGTGGACGCCGAGGTGGAGCGGCTGATCGCGCTGGGGGCCAGCCGCGTGGAATGGACGTACCCGGACGACGCCGACTTCGTCGTGCTCGCCGACACGGAGGGAAACCTGTTCTGCGTGGTGCCCTGAGCGGGCTCCGACCTCTCACCACAGCCAGGAGCAGCCGACCTGCCGTGGCGGACGTGTCGCAGTCGTCGGTATCAGAAATGTACCGACCGAGGCGATGGTGTGGCCGTGCGACATCAAGCTTCTCGAAGGGGCCGGGGATCGGCGGGCGTGCTCACCACCCGCGGCCATGCGCCAGGCACACGACAACCCGAGGTCCGGGCCACGGGGTCGCCGGTCGAGGTGTACAGCGAGTGGGATCCCCTCGAGGAAGTAATCGTGGGCTCAGCGATTGGGAGCCGCTTTCCCGACGAGTCGCCACGCATGATCAGGGCCACCATGCCTGAACAGTGGCAGCACATGTTCCTGGAGCACGGAGGCGAGCGGTTCTGTGACGAGATCCTCGGCCAGGCGCAGTGGGAGCTCGACAACCTTGCTCGTGTCCTGACCGCAGGCGGCATCGTGGTCCGACGTCCACTCGACCTGGACCGGTCGAAGCACCGCGGATACACCGGTGCCATGCCGCGCGACTCGATGATCGCCATCGGCACGACCATCATCGAGACGCCGATGGCTTGGCGTTCTCGTCAGGGCGAGGTTGCCTGCTTCAGGGACCAGCTCGCCGAGTACGCCGCGAAGGGTGCTCTGGTTGGGTGTCGGCGCCCCGCTCCGATCCCCGGTTGCTGGAGGCGGATGATCCTCACGCTCGCTGGGCGATCAACGAGTCGGCGCCGGCTTTCGACGCCGCCGACTTCATCCGGGTCGAGCGCGACGGCGGCGAAGGGATCGCGGACCGACCAGCCCCGGTGGTCGTGAACCGTGGACAAGCCGTCGACTCCACCGCGACACATCGAACGTCCTTGTCAGGGTCGGCGAGGTTTGACCGATGAAGGGCAGCGCCAACCCGCCGAAGTTGCTCCCACCGCCGACCGATGCGATGACCGTGTCGGCCGACTCCCCGAGCTCGGCCAGGTCGGCCATCACCTCCTGGCCGGTGACTGTCTGGTGCAGCAGCGCGTAGGTCTCACCGCTCCCCGCGCAGAAGCGGACCGAGCGATCGGCGCGCCAAGCGAAGCGCCCTCGGCCCGGTGCCCGGTGTCGACGTCCGCGACTGGCCCTTCTCGTACGCCGGGCGGCGTCGGCGAACGCGGTAGCGGGTAATGTCAACGCCGGTCGAAAATTGACCCCCTTCCGCCGGTTGAAAATTGACCCCCTTGGTCATGGTTCCTCGGTTGACGATCCCGGGACTCGGCCCAGATCGCGGTCTTTGAGCCGGTAGGAGTCGCCCTTGAGTGCGACGACCTCGGCGTGGTGGACGAGTCGGTCGATCATCGCGGCGGCGACCACGTCGTCACCGAACACTTCGCCCCACCTGCCGAAGGGCTTGTTGGACGTGACGATCAGGCTGGCCCGCTCGTAGCGGCTGCTGACGAGCTGGAAGAACAGGTTGGCGGCCTCGGGTTCGAAGGGGATGTAGCCGACCTCGTCGACGATCAGCAGCGGGTAGCGGCCCAGCCGGACCAGCTCGTCTTGGAGCCGGTCGGCGTGGTGGGCCTCGGCGAGCCGGGCGACCCACTCGGACGCGGTGGCGAACAGCACCCGATGGCCCGCTTGGCAGGCGCGAATGCCGATGCCGATGGCCAGGTGGGTCTTGCCGGTGCCGGGCGGGCCGAGGAAGACCACGTTCTCGCGGGCGGCGACGAAGTCCAGGGTGCCCAGGTGCGCGATCAGGTCACGCCTCAGGCCGCGGGCGTGGTCGAAGTCGAACTCCTCCAGGCTCTTGCGTGCCGGGAACCGGGCGGCCCGGATCCGGCCCTCGCCGCCGTGGGACTCCCGGGCGGCGACCTCCCTCTGTAGGCAGGCGACCAGGAACTCCTCGTGGGTCCAGGACTCCTCGCGGGCTCGTTCGGCCAACCGCGGCACCGCCTCCCGCAGGGTCGGCGCCTTCAGCGCCCGGGTCAGGAACTGCACCTCGCTGCTCAGGTCTCGGCCAGTCGAGGCCCGCGTGGACCGCTTGCGGGGCTGGGTGCGGTTCACGGTCATGACGCGCACCCACCCTCGGCGCCGAGGTCGATCCCAAGGGCGGTGTCGTAGTCGGTGAGTGCCCGCTGCTCGACCGCGAGCTCGGTGTCTGCCTCGCGGACCGGGCGCAGGGCGCCGACCCGGGTGCGGCGCAGCACCTTGGCGGCCTCGAGGTGATCGGGGTCGGTGATGGTCTGGTGCCAGGCCCACACCCGCGGATGGTCAGCAACCGTCTTGCCCTCGCACAGCACCTGCACCCGGTCCAGGTCGGCGACCACCTCGATCCGGCGGCCGATCACGGCCGGGTGGACCGAGTAGTCGTTGAAGTCCAGCCGCACGTAGTGGTCGCGGGCCAGCCGGGTGGAGGACCGCCAGCCGGTGGCCGGAGCCACCGGCGGCAGCGGCAGCATCGCCTGCCGGTCCGCGCCGATCCGGTCCGTGGGTGCGCACCCCAACACCCGTCGGACCCGGGTGTTGACCTGGGCCAGCCAGCCCTGCAGCTGGGTGTTGAAGTCGCCCGGGTCCTCGAAAACCCGGCCGGGCAGGAACGACCGCTCCAGGTAGTCATGCGCGCGTTCGATGATGCCCTTGTGCTCCGGCTCCGCGGGCTTCAAGACGTGCACCTTGGTGCCCAGCACACCGCGGAACGCCTGGCAGTCGCCGGTGAGCTCGACCCGGCCGCCGCGGTTGCGGCCGATCGCACCCTCGCCGTCCCACACCAGCGTGCGCGGCACTGCTCCCAGTGCCTGCAGTAGCCGCCACCAGCCGGCAAACAGGTCCTCGGCCCGGCGGGTCGGGATCAAGATCGCCGACAGCCAACGGGAGTAGCCGGTGGCCATCGTCAGCACCGGCAACTGAGCCGGCCTGCGGGTCTGGCCGAAGCCCACCGGCAGCTCGATCGGGGGGAACCACAGGTCGCACTGCGCGATGTCACCGGCCACGTAGCTGGTCCTGCTCGCCGGGTCGACCGGCTAATACGCCGGCCGCAGCTCGGCGACCCGTTCCTTGAACACCGTGATCCCACGGGTCCAGCCGACCCGCTCGGCGATCACCGTGGCCGGCATCGTCGGCACCAGACTCAGTTGCTCCCGGATCGCGTCCTCGAACGCATCGACCGCGGACCCGGCCGGCTTCCGCTCATACCTCGGCGGCGCGTCCGAGGCGATCGCGGCACGCACCGTGTTCCGCGAGACCCCCAACGTCCTGGCAATCGTCTTGACGCCCAACCCCTCCGCACGATGCAGCCTGCGGTTCTCGGCCCAGTGCTCCACTGACAACAACTCCCTTCGCTCCTCTCGGCTCGGATGAACCGAGAGTCAGGTCGAAGGGGGTCAAGATTCGGCCGACGCTCCGGGGTCAGTTTTCAACCGGCGCTGACACGTAAGCGGTTGCCACGGGGACGGGTGGCCGTACGAGGAGTTGCCGGAGGTGAGTCTCGCGCCCGTCCCGGCAGCCAGACGAGCACGAGCGTTTTCGCCGTGTCAGCCTGAATGGGACCCACCGTGACGGTCTGAACGGGACCCACCCGTTGCTCGTGACCGCCGCCCTCGGTGTGTTGTGACGGTCTGAATGGGACCCATCTCTGCGATCGTGATCACCGCGTGCCGGTGGCGACGATCTCCTGCGGAGGGCGGGTCAGGTGACGGGATCGTGGGTGGATTTGTTCGAGCGGATCCGCCGGGATCATCAACGGGATGGGCTGTCGATCCGGGAGCTGGCCCGCCGCTATCACGTGCGACGGGGACGGTGCGCCAGGCGTTGGCCTCGCCGGTTCCGCCGCGGCGAGTCTACGTCCCTGCGACGCGGTCTGGCTTCCATCCCCGCAGCGGGGTACGGAACGCCTACCGCTCACCGGTCTGTGAACGCACCCGCTCTCTCGTTACCCAGCGCGGCATCATCTAGCGTCGGGCCGGGATGCGTGGTGGTCGGCGCGACTCGTTGCCGCCCTTCCACCGATCGGCGACGTGAAGTGGTCGTCGGCGCCGGAGACGTCCCACGGCCGCTCGTCCTACCCGGCGCAGCCGACGGTGCTTCCTCGTCGAGCAGGCGGGAAGGCGCCGCGTTCATCGAGAGCAAGAGCGTTACGACCCCCCGCACGTGGACGGCGACCTGATCGTCGCTGAGCGGCTCGTGCAGCACGAGGCGCTGGTAGTAGAGGGGGCCGGCGAGGAGGTCAACGGCCCATTCGAGGTCGAGCGAGTACGGAAGCTCCCCGCGGCGCTGCGCTTCCTGCAGCGGCGCGATGACGCTCTTCTGTCGGCTCAAGACATAGCGGCGGTGCACCTCGGCCAACGCCTCGTCGTGCTCAGCGGCGGCGGCGAGGCTGCCGGAGATCGCACCCCACTCAGGCGACCTCAGGCCGGCCCCGAGTGCTCCGATGACGCGTTGCAGCGTGGCCTCCAGGGTCTCGTTGGGCGCCGGCTCATGGATGGTTGGGCCGCGGATCCGACCGCCCAAGTGCTCGATGGCGTCGATGAGAAGCGGTAGGCGCTCCGGCCAGTGCCGGTAGAGGGTGCTGCGCGAGATGCTCGCGGCGCAAGCGACCGCGTCCATCGTCGTGGCCTCGACACCTCGCTCGGCGAGCAACTTCACGGCGGCATCCAGCACGCGTTGTCGGGTGCGCACCGCCCGCGGGTCACTCGGGTCCACGTCCTCTCCTTATCGGACACTGCTGTTGCATAGGCTTCTCGCGGCAGCTACAGTACAGCACTGTACTACAGTCGCTGAGCCGACAGGAGGGTCGATGAGGACAACGCCGAGTGGCGAGGCGCACGACGGGGTCCCGGCGCCGGAACCTGCGGCTGTCACCGCGTTCTGGGCGATGATGACCGTGGTCTTTCTCGCTGCGATGGACTCGACCGTCGTCGCGACGGTGCTGCCCGCCATCGTGACTGAGCTCGGTGGTGCGTCGCTGCTGGCGTGGGTCGTCACCGGCTACCTGCTGACCACCGCTGTGTCCGTCCCACTGTGGGGAAAGGCGGCCGACCTGACGAGTCGGCGCGGGCTGTACATCACGGCCACCATCGTCTTCCTCGCCGCGTCGGTTTGGGTCGCCCTTGCCCCAAGCATGCCCGCTCTGTTGGCGGGCCGGGCGGTGCAGGGAATCGGCACGGGCGGGCTGATGGCGTTGACTCCAACGCTCGTGGGGGACCTGTTCCCCGCCCGCATCCGCGGCCGCTTCCATGGCCGTATGGGGGCAGTGCTAGCCGGGTCCAGCTTCGTCGGACCGCTCGTTGGTGGGCTCTTCGCGGACACCCTCGGGTGGCGGGCCGCGTTTGCGATCAACCTGCCGCTCGCTGCGCTGGCGCTCGGCGTCGTCGTCCGCCGACTGCGCCCTTTGGCACGTCCGGCGGGACGTCGGCGGCTCGACCTCGTCGGCGCAAGCCTTCTCGCGGCCGCGAGCACGGCCTTTCTGCTGGCGCTCAGCGGCGGTACCCCGCTGGCCGCCGAGCCCTACCGCACTCCGCTGCTTGCTGCGGCCGGGGTTGCAGCCGTGGCCTACCTGCCCTGGCAGGCGCGCCACCGCGACCCGGTGCTACCGCTACGGATGTTCCGATCTCCGATAGTCGCTGCGGGAATCGCCCTGTCTTTCGTCACGGGCGCGGCGATGCTCGCCGCTGTCGTCTACGCCCCCCTCTACGCCCAGACGGTGCAAGGCCGCTCCGGGGCCACCGCCGGTGCCCTGCTGCTGCCCCTCACGGGCGGCGTGCTGCTCGCCAACATCACCGGGGGAAGCCTCATTACCCGCCTGGGCCGTTACCGTCCGTTCCCCATCGCGGGCACCCTCGCCGTGACCGTTGGCTTCGGTCTGCTCGCCACGATCAGCACAAGCACCAGCACGGTGCGGTTCGCTGCAGGACTGACCCTGGTAGGCACAGGCCTTGGCCTCACCATGCAGCCAGCCGTGCTCGCGGTGCAGAACGCCGTGGATGGCGCCGAGCTCGGCGCCGCCACCGCGGCGAGCACGTTCTTTCGCCAACTGGGTGCCACCCTTGCCGTCGGCGGGCTTGGAGGGCTGCTCGCCACCCGCGCCGGCCCTCAACTGGCTGCCCTCACCGACGACGTGGCTACCGGGGCCGCAGCCGCTGCGGCGCGTGCCGACGTCGCCGCAGCGCTCGGCGACCTCTTCCTCACGATGATTCCGGTGGCGGTCGCCGCCGTCATCGCCGCGCTGCTGCTTCAAGAAAAGCCGCTCTCGACGACCACACCGGCCGCCTCCCGGACGACCAGATCGGACGAGAAGGACGGGCACGACGATCCACTGACGCGCCCGAACGCGATGCCCGTCGGCCACGAAAGGAGCACTCGCACATGACGCAGCTGCTGGACTCGACCGTGACAACGAAACTCAGCCCGAGCGCTCTGCGGGTCGCCATCATCACCGGGAGCACTCGCCCCGGCCACAAGTCCGAGGCGGTGGCCCGCTGGGTCCTCGAACTGGCCGACCAGCGCGAAGATGCGATTTTCGAACTCGTCGATATTGCTCAGTACCAGCTGCCGGTTCTCGACGAGCCGCTGCCGGCCGCCCATGGCCAGTATGAGCACGCCCACACGAAGGTTTGGGCGGACAAGATCGCGTCTTTCGACGCTTACATTTTCGTGACGCCCGAGTACAACCACTCGATACCGGGCGCTCTGAAGAACGCCATCGACTTCCTCTACCGAGAGTGGCACAACAAGGCGGCCGCTTTCGTCAGTTACGGCGTCGGCGCTGCCGGCACTCGCGCTGTCGAGCACCTCCGCGTCGTGATGGCGGAACTGCAGATCGCCGACGTCCGCGCCCACGTTGCGCTGTCGCTCTCCGACGACTTCGACGACTTCACGACGCCAGCCCCCCGGCCTCACCGCGCGAAGGATCTCGCGACGCTCCTCGACCAACTGCTCTCCTGGGCGAAGGCCCTCAAGAGTCTGCGCGATGGGGCGGCATCGCGGTGAGCGGCAACCAGCACGCACACGAGCACCGCCAGGACTTGGGGCTCCCTTCCGCGCCTGCGCTACGGCACGGCACGTCGCGGAGAGCTCTACCGCAAACCAGTGGCGTGGATCAATGTAGCCGCAGAAGGGCGGGGGCTTGGAGCACAATAGACGCTTGCGAAAGTGCTGCGGTACGTCGACGCGCGCGTAATCCAGAGCGCGTGCGCGAGCGTGCCAGTCGCGCGCGACAGCGTCGGACCGGACGGGCTCGTGGTTGATACGGCTGTGCGTGCGCGGCTCGTTCAGGTTATCGCTACGGTCGACACAGAACTCGACACGAGGCCGCAACCGTGAGCGTTTCGAGGCAAGACCGAAGGCGATCTTCCATACCTACATTGGGCTGTCGACCGCCGTTCAGCAGCCCGGCCTACCTGCGGTGAGCCGCGCCGCCGTACGCGCTCTTCCTGGGCGCTGCGTTGTCGCAGGCACCAGGGCCAGCGTGCCGTCTCCTCGGTGCGCGCCGGCGCTGCGAACGCCGCACCTCGACAAGCGTCAGACGACCCGGGTGGCAGCCCTACGGCGTTCCCTGGGCGTTCTCACCTGGGTTCGCATCTAGAACGACGACACACCAGCGCAGGCTGATGAGTCGACTCCGGTTTAAGAGCGTTGCGAGAGTGGACGTGACGGCTGGTCGATGTGGCTGGTGCCGCCGCCTGCCGCCGCGGCGAACCGCTGATGCCGCCTGAACCAGTGTCAGGCCGTCGCGAGAGCTTCGATGTCGAGCAGTCCGGAGAGCCGCCGAAGCGCCGCCGGCTGAGCTCGGTAGTACACCCACGTTCCGCGGCGTTCGCAGTCGACGAGACCGGCTTCGCGCAGCACGCGCAGGTGGTGGGAGATCGTCGGCTGGGTCAGCTCGAACTCGTCGCTGAGATCACATACGCAAGCCTCTTCACCCGCGGAGGCTATAAGCGACATCAACCGCAGTCGCACGGGGTCGCCGAGGGCCCTGAACATCGGAGCCAAGTCCGCAGCATCGCGATCGCTCAGAGGCGCGGTCGCGAGCGGCGCGCAGCACGCGCCGCCACCGGTGACGTCCGGCTCTGGCTGCAGAACCGGAAACCGCTGTCTTGGCATACGTCTATGTTGACATCTGTCTATCCAACGTGCAAGGTATTGCTTAGGCGTTCATCAATACAGCCTGGCCGCAGGTAGCTAAGCAGTTCCGCAGGCGCCCGCGGCAGCGCCGCCCAGTCCGAGAAGAGGAACCGTGCACACACTGATCAGGCACCCTGAGCTTCCTGTCGCGGTGCTCGGTGGCGGGCCGGTAGGCCTGGCCGCTGCCGCGCATCTGTCCGAGCGCGACCTGCCGTTCGTCGTGCTCGAGGCGGGTTCCGCTCCAGGCGCGTCGGTACGCGCATGGGGCCATGTTCAGATGTTTAGCCCGTGGCGCTACAACATCGACCCCGCGGCCCGTCGGCTGCTGATCGGGTCGCGGTGGGCGGCACCGGGCGAGGACGTGCTGCCCACGGGGCGCGAACTCGTCGAGGAGTACCTCGAGCCGTTGGCCCAGCTCCCGGCGATGGCCGCTCAGATTCGCTACGGCGCGCGCGTCGCGGCGATCACACGGCGCGACGTCGACCGTGTGCGGACCTTCGGCCGCCAGCAGTCTCCGTTCCTGATCCGGCTCGGCGACGGCACCGACGTGCTGGCGAGCGCCATCATCGACGCCTCCGGCACCTGGCGCACGCCAAACGTGCTCGGTGCGAACGGGCTGCCGGCGCACGGCGAGAGCGACGCGGCACAGTTCGTCGACCACGCGCTGCCCGACGTACTCGCCGCCGACCGAGGACGGTTCTCCGGCCGGCACACCGTGGTGGTCGGTGCCGGCCACTCCGCCGCCAACACCTTGCTCGCACTCGTCGAACTCGCCGAAACGGAGCCGGGAACCGCGGTCACATGGGCGCTCCGCGGCGGGTCACCCGACCGGGCCTTCGGCGGCGGTGCCGCCGACGCTCTGCCCGCTCGCGGCGCGCTCGGCAGCAGGGTGCAATCGCTCGTCAACAACGGCCGGATCACGCTCGCGATTGGGTTCGGGGTGCACAAGATCGAACCGACCGGACACCGAGTTAGGGTCATCGGGCGGTCGCCCCGCGGTGTAGAACGCGAACTCGTCGTCGACCGGGTTGTTTCGGCCACGGGATTTCGGCCCGATCACTCGATCGCTGCCGAGCTGCGCCTTGACCTAGACCCGATCCTCGGCTGCACTCGGGCGCTTGCGCCGCTGATCGACCCGAACGAACACTCTTGCGGAACCGTTCGGGCGCACGGCGTGGACGAGTTGGCGCACGCGGAACTCGGGTACTGGACCGCCGGCATGAAGAGCTACGGCCGAGCCCCCACGTTCCTGCTCGCCACGGGGTACGAGCAGGTCCGCTCGATAACCGCGGCTCTAGCCGACGACTGGGTCGCGGCCAGAGAAGTGCAGCTCAAGCTTCCCGAAACCGGAGTTTGTTCGGCTACGCCGACCGCTCGGAATGCGCGGGACGCCACAGGTGCCCCGCCGGCGCGGGACGGCGACGGTGCAGGGATCGAGCACCATCGCGCCACGACGACACTCTCGCTGACAACTGTCGGCGGCTGCCGCGGGTGACAGGACGCCCGCGCGCCGTTGCGGCACCGTCGAGCCGTCCCCGTCCCGATGAGCCGCGAGCGCCGCGCCTCTGGTACGGCGGCGTGGTCGTCGCTGCGCTCGCGGTGACACAGACCGTCGGCTACGGGGCGCTGTACTACGCATACGCAGTTCTGCTGCGACCAATGATGTTCGACCTTGGTGCCTCTACCATCGCCGTAACCGGGGCGTTCACAACCGCGACCCTGGCCGGCGCCGCAGCAGCGGTGCCGGTCGGGCGCTGGCTCGACCGGCACGCCGGACGCGGCCTGATGACCACTGGTTCACTAGCAGGCACGATGCTGCTCTTCCTGGCCGGGCACGTGAACAGCCTCTGGCAGCTCTACGCGGTGTGGACTGCCATCGGCCTGGTCTCGGCGGCGGTCCTCTACGAAGCCGCGTTCGCGGTCACCGTCAAGTGGCATCCCGAGCCGCGCGCCCGCGGGAACGCCGTGCTCGCCATCACCCTCGTCGCCGGCTTCGCGAGCAGCATTTTCCTTCCGCTCACCGGCGCACTGGTCGCCACGCATGGCTGGCGTGACACCCTCACGATCCTTGCCGTCATCCACGGCGCGATCACCGTTCCGCTGCACCTGCTCATGCGGCACGCGCCCGCAAACGAGGAGACACCCCCTCAGCAGGACGGAGGCGCACTCTCGGTCGAAGGCGATCCTCGTCGCACCGCCGTCCGAACAGCGTTGCACGACCGCGGCTTCTGGCTGCTCGTCACCTGCTTCGTAGCCCAAGGCGCGGCTGTCGCCGTCATCTCGGTGCACCTGGTTGCGTACCTCACCGAACTCGGGCACGCGCCTGCACTCGCGGCCACGATCGCCGGCGGCCTCGGGGTGCTGTCCGTCACCGGCCGGATCGTCACGACCGGCGCACAGAGGCGGTGGCCGACCAACCGCGTCGTCGCTGCGGTCTTCGTGATACAGGCAGCGGCAATGGTGATGCTGCCGGTGGCCGGCCCAAGCTTGACGGGTGCCCTTGCGGCCGTGCTGATGTTCGGGCTCGGCTTCGGCGTCGGCACGATTGCGCGCCCAGCGCTGCTCGCGGATCGCTTCGGCACCGCTGGATTCGCGACCATCTCCGGCATCCTCGCGGTCCCGCTCATCGCAGCTAAGGCTCTTGCCCCGCTCGGCGCAGCAGGCTTGCGGGAGACCACCGGGAGCTACACACCAGTCGCCATCGCCACCGCTGTCGCATGCGTGGTCGGCGCGATCAGCCTCGTACTCGCCGATGGACCCGGCGGCACAAGCTCACCCTCGACGTCCGCTACTACGACAACAGCCGCGTCGCTGAGGAGTCGCCATTCACCCGGTTGAAGCGCGACTGGCCGCCAGCCACTCAAGGACTTCGGCTGCGTGGGCGTCCGGCGGGAAGATCGGGTAGAAGACGTGCTTGATGCGGTCGCCCTCGACGATCATCGTGAGTCGCTTGTACAGCATCGTCCCACCTACCTCGAACGTTGGCAGGTGCAAAGCAGCGGCCAGGCGCAGCTCAGGATCGGACAATAACGGGTACGGCAGCCGCAGCCTCCGCACCAGGTCCTCCTGGTACTCCGCAGCATCACTTGATAGCCCGAGCACGCACTCGGCGCCGCGTTCCTGCAGCGCGGCGAGGTTGTCACGGAAGCCACATGCCTCCTGGCTACAGCCGCGCGCACCGGGGATCTCGTCCCAACCTCGCGGTACGTCGACCGCGGGATCCCCTGTTAGCGGATAAAGGAACAGCACCCATCGCCCCCGCGTGACGCTATCCAGCCGCACCTCGACACCGTCGGTTCCGGTGAATGCCAGCGGCGGAAGCACTCGCTCCGGCAGGTGCACGGCCAGTCCATCGTCCTCCGGCACCGACAGACCGTCGGGAAGCGGATCGGCGTGCGGCAGGATCGCCTCAGCCTCCTCAGCACCGGGAACAAGTGACCGGAACCCGCGACGCGTCGCCTCGCGCATCTGGTGCTCGAGCCTGTCGCGGTCGCGCCTGAGTCGCATAATCACCGCGTCAAGCTGGTTGATCTTGTCCTGGTATGCAGCCAACGCCTGTGGACAGTCGTCGCCCGCCTCGTGACCCTCACGCAGGCACTCAAGGAACGGCGCGGCCTCTTTCGGCGCCATGCCCAACGAGATCAACGCCCGTATCTCGCCCACGAGGCGCACGTCCTCGGCGCTGTAGTCCCGGTAACCGTTCGCCAGCCGCACCGGCTGCAGCAGTCCTTGGCGCTCGTAGTAGCGCAGCGCCTTGATCGTCACCCCTGCCGCCGCGGCAACCTCCCCTGTCCGCACCCAATCCTCCTTCCAGCCCGAGGAGCGTAAACCCGCCCCTCCGGGGACGGGTCAAGTCACGCACCCATCCGGTCCTCCAGGCAGTACAACACCGGCTTCCAGTTGGTGGCGGTTGACTCCATCGACGCCAACGTCACCCCCGCACTCGACCAGCCAGTCCGCCATCGCCTCCAGCGAGCGGCTCACCTTGCGGTACGTACGCGTCTCACTCACCCGGCGTCCTCCTCGCCGGCGTGCGTACGCAGACGAGCACGATCTCCATGCCGACATCGAGTCCGGCGACCCGTTCCACCAGCATGTCGACCCGAAAGGTCCCCCCGCACCGTGCATCGACAATGGCGCCCGCCCCGCTCCCGCGCTCAAGCGACGCGGCGTAGGAGCTGTCCCGACCGGTTCGCCGTGCCCTCAGCGCTCGGCGATCGCGAGTCGCGCGCTGAGGCCGACGAAGGCGGCGGCGAAGGTGCGACGCATCCAGGTCAAGACGCGTGGACGCGAGATGACCTGGTTGCGCACCGCGGCGGCGAACTTCCCGTACGCGACGAAAACCACCAGCGTCATGAACATGAAGACCGCGCTCAGCGCGACCATGTGGAGGAGGGCGTTCGGCGCGTCGGCGCTCACGAACTGCGGCAGGAAGGCGAAGAAGAAGATAGTCAGCTTCGGGTTGAGCAGGTTGACGAGGACGCCGGAGACGATCACGTTCTTCGCCGAGCGCGGCGCGGTGTCGCCTTCAGCGACCGTCAGCGCGCCGCGTTCGCGGAGCGTGCTCCAGGCCATGTACAGCAGGTAGACGACGCCGAGGTACTTGAGCGTTTGAAAGGCGACGGCGCTCGTGTGCAGGAGCGCGGCTAGGCCGGTGATCGCCGCAAGCATGTGCGGGATGATCCCGAGCGTGCACCCGATCGCCGCGACGGCGCTCGCGCGCGCGCCACGGGCGAGGCCGGCGGCGACCGTGTAGAGAACGCCGGTGCCCGGCGTCGCGACGACGATCAGCGACGTCAGCAAGAACTCAAGGGTCACGCCGACGCTCCCGGCACGGCGCCGATCCTACACGTGCACGTCGGTGTACGCGTCGGCTAGTGAGTCAGGAGGCAGAAGGGGTGTCCGGCAGGATCGGCGAGGACGTAGAGCGGCTCGTCCTCGTCGTCGGTGCGGTCGAGCACGATTGTCGCGCCGAGCGCGAGGGCCCGTTCCTTCTGCCGCTCCAGCTCCGCACGGGAGCTGACCGAGAAGTCGAGGTGCATCTGCATCGGCACCTCGTGGCTCGGCCAGGTCGAGCGAGGCAGCGTGTCGACGCGCTGCACAGCGACCTTGCGCTTGCCGTCGCCGTCGACGAGCACGAGCCAGCTGTCGTCGTCCTCGGAGCCGTCGATCGGCGGTTCGTCACCTGGTCGGTACTGCAGCCCGAGTAGCTCGCGGTAGAACTCGGCGAGCCCGCGGGCGTCGGTCGTGTCGATCGCGGTGTGCATCAGGTGCGGGAACTCCGGCATGCGACTGTTCTACCGCGTCGAAGACGCGCTGTCCGATGCGGTAAGCGGAGGAGTGCTTGGGGCAGCCCATGTATGCAGGCATGTGCCCGGCGCTGCACCGGAAGCTTAAGGAACCTTTACCACGTGTGCCGGGATCCGCGAGGCGGAGACCTGCATCTTACCGCCGCCTGTAGGGGGCTTGCAGCAGGCATGCGAAGCGCTGCTCGCCCCAGCTCGTGCCGGAGAACTCCGGCGACGGTGGCGTCCTGCTGGCCCGCGCGCCCGTCCCGCTGACCGCGGGACGAGGGTCAGGCGATCGGTCCGCCTGTGGGTCGAGCAATCGGCTCGTCGGTGTTGATGAGGGAGGGCGGGCCCGCTGCGATCCCCTCCTCGGGGTCGCGGGTGGAGGCCCGGGCGTCGGCCAGCAGGTCGGCAGGGACGTGCTCCTCGAGGAAGCGCCGTGCCAGCCGGGTCGAGGGGTGGATGCCGATCGTGGCGAGCACGATGAGGCCGGCGATGAGCAGCCAGCCGGCGGCGCCCCAGCTCATCGCGAGGAAGGTGTACAGCGCCGGCGCCCAGACGCGGCCCAGGGTGCTGCTCAGCTCGGCGGCTCCCTGGTAGGCGCCGCGCTGCCGTGGGTCCATCAGCTCGGCCTCGAACGCCCAGCTGGCCGCGGAAAGGTACAGCTCGGCCCCTGTGACGGTGACGTGTCCGAGCCAGACCAGCGCGATCGTGGTCCAGCCCACGGTGTCGTGCGTGGCCAGGGTGATCAGGCACGAGACCACGAAGAAGGCGGACGACACCCGGACCGCCCTCAGCGCGGTCGGCACGTCCTCAACGCCGCGCGCAGCTGCCATCGGCAGGAAGATGCACATCACCGTGTTGGTCCCGAACAGAAACGCCAGCAGCACGCGCGGGGCGTCGGTCTCCTCTACCAGCCAGAGCGGGATCACGATGTTGAGCAGCACCTGGTTGGTCCAGAAGACGCCCCCGAAGAACGTCGTGAGCAGCCAGCCCGGGTTGCGCAGCGGTCCCGGCCCGGGGACCTTGGCCTTGCGCTCCTCCGGGGTGCGCTCATCGTGGGAGGCCTGCGGCAACCGGCTGATCGCGGAGGCATTGACCAGGAAGACCGCCGCCGTGAACCAGGGCAGGGCGTGCAGGATGTCGTTGGAGTGGAACGCCAGCGCGACGCCACCGGTCAGCGCCCCAAGAGTGAAACCGACGTTAAGCGCGGAGTACATGTAGGCACGTGACTTCACGCGCTCGTCGGCCGGCAGCACGTCGATCGTGTAGGCGCCGTGAGCGGCGCCACCGAGGGCACCGATGACCTCCATCCCGACGGCCATGAGGACGTATACCTGGAAGTCGGTCACGAACGGCCACACGGCGAACATCGCGGCCTGACCGGTCGCGCTGGCTGCCCACATCTTCTTCGGCCCGAAGAGGTCGACCAGTTTGCCCATCGGCAGCGCGGCCAGGAAGGCGGCGACGCCGGCGACGGTCAGGCCGAGACCGACCTGGGCGGCGGACAACCCCACGATCTGGGTGAAGAACACCGCCGAGCCGGTCATGAAGGTGCCCTCGCCGAGGGCGAACAAGAGTGACTGGACGGCGAGCCGACCGGCCAGGGGGGACGGCGGACGCGCGTGGCGCAGGAGGGCAGCGAACATCACCGAGATCCTCCCCGTCCTCACGATCGGTGTCGTGCGAGTTTCCGAGCCGGATCAGTCGAGCGCCGACGCCAGGAGGTCGAACCAGCGCGGGGTGCTCGAAGTCGCCGCTGACGGTGCCGGGGTGGCCGTCGAGGCCCCGGCCAACGGCGGCGGCGAGGGATAGCGACGCCGTCGCGGTAGCGACAGAGACCGGCGGAAGCCGACACCGCGCCCGGCCGGGGGTACCGCTCCCATCCCAACTACCGATGCAGGATCATGCTCTACAACGCCGCCCGGAGCGCGGCGTGAACACCCGCCGCATCACGCCGAAAGTCGAAGAGCCGTCAAATCGTGTCCCCCCAACGCAGCCGTTGGGAGGCGTGAATGGTTTGACCTAGGGTGGCGGTTGACGCGGGCGCTGCCGAGGGCGGCTGAGAAGAACCCGTCGAACCTGCTCTAGTTAGTACTAGCGAAGGGACGTCGCCATGGCGCTTTCATCCTCCGGCTCTCTCAGGCCCGATGCGCTCGGCGACGCCCTCGCCGCGCTACGCAAGGATCCTCCGTTGGTGCAGTGCCTTACGAACATCGTGGTGGCGAACTACACCGCCAACGTGTTGCTCGCTGCCGGGGCATCACCGGCGATGGTCGACAATCCGGCCGAGGCGGAGGAGTTCGCGACCGTCGCTGGTGGTGTGCTCGTCAATCTGGGAACGCCGTACGTCGACACCGCCGAGGCCATGCGCGCTGCCGTCCGCGGCGCCGCGCGAAGCGGCAAGCCGTGGATCCTCGATGCCGTCGCCGCGGGTGCCCTGGCGTGGCGTACCGGCATTGCACACGAACTTATCGGTCAGCACGCCCCGGTGGTGATCCGTGGCAACGCCTCGGAGGTCATCGCATTGGCGGGCAGGGGAAGCGGCGGCAGGGGGGTGGAGTCCACGGATCCGGTGGAGGCATCTCACGAAGCGGCGATGGACCTCGCTCAAAGGGTGGGTACCGTCGTGGCCGTCAGCGGCGCTGTCGACCACCTCACCGACGGCACCCATGTCGTCCGCCTCGCCAACGGCCACCCATGGCTCACCCAGGTCACCGGAGGCGGATGTGCGCTCGGTGCATTGATGGCCGCGTTCGCCGCAGTGGTGGACGACGCGCTGGTGGCAGCTTCCGCCGCCACGGCGACCCTCACGGTCGCCGCGGACGTCGCCGCGGAGCACTCGAAGGGCCCCGGCACGTTCGCAGTGGCGCTGCTGGACAGCCTCGACGCACTGTCGCCGGACCAGCTCTCGGTCAGGGTTCGATTGGGACGACCGTGCGACCGCCTCTCGACCTGAGCGTCTACCTCGTGACCGACACCCGAATGTGCGGCCGGTTCGGTGTCGTCGCCACCGTGATCGATGCCGTGTCGGCCGGGGTCAAGGCCGTACAGCTACGCGATCCTCACTCCTCCGACGAAGAGTTCGTGGAGCTCGGCACACAGCTGCGGAAGTCCCTCGACGGGACCGGTGTTCCGCTCCTGGTCAACGACCGGGTCCACCTCGTGGCCGAGATAGGCGCCAGCGGCGCGCATGTCGGTCAAGGTGACGTGCATCCGGGGTCGGCGCGGGAGGTGCTCGGCGAAGATCGGTACCTCGGCCTGTCGGTGCAGACAGTGGACCACGTCGACGAGGCGCTGCAGCTGCCTGCCGACACACTCGACTACCTCGGCGTGGGCCCGGTGTGGAGCCAGTCCACCAAGCCGGATGCAGTGGCGCCCTGCTCACCTGAAGCACTCGCTGACATCGTCCGGCGGAGCCCGTGGCCGTGCATCGCGATCGGTGGAGTCGACGCAGGGCGTGCGGCCACCGTCCGCCGCTCCGGTGCAGCCGGCATGGCGGTGGTCAGCGCCATCTGCGGCCGATCCGACGTCGCCGCGGCGACCCGCAACCTACGCGACGCCTGGGAGCGCTCATGACACGTCCACCCGTGGCACTCACGATCGCGGGCAGCGACCCGAGCGGCGGTGCCGGCGTCCAGGCCGACCTCAAGACCTTCTCAGCGCTCGGCGCCTACGGGACGACGGTCCTCACCGCGCTCACGGCCCAAAGCACCCGCGGCGTGACCGGCGTGCGCACCGTCCCCGTGGAGTTCGTGCGCGAGCAGTGGCGAACGCTTGTGGATGACGTGAGGATCGACGCACTCAAGATCGGGATGCTCGCCACCGCCTCACTGGCCGACCTGGTCGGCACGTTCCTGGACGAAGGGCGGGTCCCGCATGTCGTGCTCGACCCCGTCATGGTCGCCACCAGCGGCGACCGGCTGCTCGACCAGGATGCCGTCGAGGCCGTCCGGCGGCTTCTCCCCGCGGCCGGACTGGTGACCCCCAACCTGGAAGAGGCGGCGGTGCTTCTCGACACCGAACCCGCGAGGTCGGTCGAGCAGATGAGGGACCACGCCGAGGCGCTGGTCGAACAGGGCGCGCTGCGCGTCCTCGTGAAGGGTGGGCACCTCTCGCGGAGCGGCGACAACGTCGACGTACTCGCCGGACCTGAAGGGACACATCTGATCACGGCGCCCTGGGTCGACACGCGCAACACCCACGGGACCGGATGCAGCCTGTCCTCGGCGATTGCCGCCCTTCGGCCCCGGCAGGACTCCTGGGTCCAAACGGTCGAGCGTGCCAAGACCTGGCTGACCGGTGCCCTGGCCAGGTCGGGGCAGCTGGAGGTCGGCCACGGTCCAGGCCCGGTACACCACTTCCATGAGATCTGGGAAAAGCCGCCCAGCCCCGACCCGGGTCCCTGAGCCTGTCCGACTCGTGCGACCGCCGACCCTACGGGGTCAGCACCGCACGTCCCCTCACCCGGCCGTGGCGCAGGTCGTCGAGCACCCGTGGCGCCTCCGCCAGCGGAGCGGTGCTGACGACCGTGCGCAGCTTCCCGGCAGCTCCCAGCTCGAGCGCTTCGACCAGCTCCGCGCGCCGGTTACCGACCGAGGTGAGGATCCGCTGCTCGGGAACGACGAGCGACAGCGGGTCTATCTCGACGTTGTCGAAGCTGTAGCCGATGTACACCACCGCACCACCCTTGCCGAGTGACCGCAGCGCGTTTTCGGAGGTCTCGGCGGTGCCCACCAGCTCAAACACCACGTCGGCGCCCTGCCCACCGGTCGCCGCGCGCACGGCGTCCGCGACGTCGCCACCGCTAGCGTCCACCGTGACGTCGGCACCCATCTCCTGCGCCAGTTTCAGGCGACCCTCGCTCCTGGCGACCGCGATCACCCGGACACCGGCGAGCTTCAACACCTGCACCAGCGCCAGCCCTACTCCCCCGACTCCATAGACCACGGCGGTGTCGCCCTCCTGGAGGCCGGCGACTCCTGCGGCGTGGATGGCGGTCGTGCCGCTGCAGCACAGCGGCGCGGCCTCCACCAGATCGAGACCGCTCGGCACCGGCACCACTGACGACGCCGGGACGGCCACGTAGTCGGCGAAGGCTCCATCGGTGGCGAACGCCATCGCCCCCAGCGGTGCGTCACACAGATGATCATCCCCGCGACGACAGCGACCGCACTCGCCACAGGCGTGGAAGTAGTGCACCGCCACGCGGTCGCTAACAGCCACGTCACTCACACCATCTCCGATCTCGGCCACCACCCCGGCGACCTCGTGCCCGAGGGTGATCGGAGTCCGAGCGGGCGCCAGCAACCCGTCGAGGAAGTGCAGCTCGGTGCCACAGACACCAGCGGCCATCACCTCGACGACGACGTGGCCCGGTGACGGCGTAGGTTGCTCGACCTCCTCTAGTACCAGGCCCTGGTCCTTGCCGTGAAAACGAAACGCACGCATGGTTCCTCCCTACGCCGGCATTACCCGGTCAGGTTCAAGCGGTCGCAGCGGCTCGCCACCCTCTCAGCCTGTGCAGGCTCCCGCGGTACGCCCGAGACGATACTGCCCCGACTCAACACAGCGGCTCACGTGCCCACGCGCAATGTGCACCGGACAGGAGCGGCCAGCCGGCGACATGACGCCGCGCCGCAAGGTAGGAGTCGTGCCGCGATGATCTCGTCCGCGCAGCCGGTATGCGACGCCCTGCTCCGACGAACACCGTCAATGCAGAAGCGCTCGCGGGAACGCCCGTGCTGGTCATCGCCCTCCGCTATCGGTGGTGGGACACCACGGCCGAACGCCCGAGCGGTCTATCAGGTAGAAGCGCGGAGAACCACTCTCGGCCCCTCGACGGGAGAATTCCACACACGCCCCTATTTGGGCCCAAGCGAAGCAGCAGAGCGGAGTTGGGGTCGGCCGGTCGAGTCCCGACGAATTGATGCAATCTTGTTACGTAGGCCACGTTTGGTGTCATCGTGGCCGCGGAGGCCGACTTTCCGTCTCGGAGGGAGTCGTGGCGTCGACCTCATCAGGTCGTCGCCAACGGGGCGATGACCCTGGGAGGGAAAAGAGGCAACCTATGCCCAATCAGAGTGTTCCTCGCGCTCATCACCTCAGCACTGCTGATGGTCGTCACCTTCGGATCACCCGGCACCGCCGAGGACCGATCAACCACGGCGCTCGACATCTCACAGGCGCCCACCATCGACGCCGCACTGGCGTTGGCCGACTACATGCCGACCTTCGAGCAGATCGACCGAACTCCGGAGGATGTCCTGGACGCGAATCAGGATCTCATCCACTCCGTGCTTGGAACTGCTCAACATCACAGACGTGGCCGCGCCGACCGGACACGCCGGCACCGTCGTCAACCCGGTGACCGGCCGGATCACCCTGTGGTGGTCGGGCCCTGTGCCCACCACCGTGGAGACCGTGCAGCAGACGGCCGGGCTGCCCGGAGGGTTCGTCATTAACTCCGCGCCATACTCGCGTTACGAGCTGATCGGGAAGATCCTGGAGTCCAAGCACCTGTGGGGTCACTCCGCGCTGGCGATGCCCGAAGAGGACGGTTCGGGCGTGGTGCTCAGCTACGAGCCCGGCACGGAGCTGGACCAGGAGGCAATCGCGTCCTCGCTCGGAGTTCCCGTGACCTTCACTCCCGACGGCGTGCCGGTGAACACCGACGGCGGCCGGCAGAACGCCAGCTCCCCGTGGTGGGGAGGGGCGATGATGATCCGTGGAGATGGCAATAGCGCCTGCAGTACCGGCTTCTCGGTGCTGCGGGGTACCGACGGTTTGGTCCTGTCGGCGGCGCACTGCGACACCAGCGGGGACCGTCGGTGGAACAACGGCAACCTTGAGAACCCCACCCGGCTCACCCCCGGTGACGGGTACGTGTCGGTGATCCTGTCGCTCGACTCGATGCTCATTAACCCTGACCCCGGCGGCACCGCCGGCAGGGTTCACACTGGTGGTATCTACTCCAACGACTCCAAGCGGGTGGAAGGCACTGCCACGAACAACATCGGTGACATGGTCGCCACAGGCGGAGCCAACTCCGGCGAGCACCGCGGTCTGGTCATCCTCGATGATGCTTTCGACGGCACCTGCAACGGCTACGACTGCCCCACCATCGTCGCCGATGCGCCCGCCGGCGAGAACGCAGTGGTCAGCGGTGACTCCGGCGGGCCGGTTTACCACACGAACCCGAACGGCTCGAACCCGGACACGTTGACCGCCAAGGGCATCATCAAGGCGGGTCTCAGCTCTAGCCGGAACGCCTGCGGCCCGACGCGGTTCGAGAGAATGTCCCGAGCTTCGTGGAACTTCGGTGGCGGCCTGGTGAGCATCAGGCTGCGCTCACGTCTTGAGTGTCGCACTCGGGGGCGACAGGTTCGGCGCCGACATGCCGGTGCAGGGCGGCCCGGAGGATGGCGAGGTGCAGGTGGCCGTTCACCCGGCGGAACTGGCCGCTGGCCTCGACCATGCCGGCGGCGCACCAGCGCAGCGCCATT
>JALYMZ010000030.1 GCA_030773435.1 Actinomycetota bacterium
GCGCACCCCCGTTAGGGTCGACGCTATGCCAGTCGTCCACCGATTCGACCCGCCCGAGCGTTTCGTCGCGGGCACCGTCGGCCAGCCGGGCCAGCGCGTCTTCTTCCTGCAGGCCAGGGCCGGCTCACGGGTCACCAGCGTCGCGCTGGAGAAGGAGCAGGTCGCGGTGCTCGCCGAGCGGATCGACGAGATGCTGGACGAGTTGCTGCGCGGCGCCGCGGGGGCGGCCGCGGGCTCCGGCGGCTCCGACGTGACCATCCCGGCGACAGCGCCGGCCGAGCTGGAGGACAGCGAGCCGCTCGACCAGCCGATCCAGGAGGAGTTCCGCGCCGGCACGATGACGCTGGCCTGGGACGCCGCCAACCGCCGGGTGGTGGTCGAGGTGTTCCCGGTAAAGGCCGCCGCGGCCGCGACGGACGAGGAGGACGAGGAGGAACCGACGGCGGACGAGGTGACCGCCGAGGAGGTGCTCGAGGTGCACCTCGAGCCGGGCGCCGCGCGGGCCTTCGTCAAGCGGGCGCTCGCCGTGGTGTCCGCCGGCCGGCCGCCCTGTCCGTTCTGCGGATCGCCGCTGGACCCCGAGGGCCACGTCTGCCCGCGCGCCAACGGTTTCAAGCGTCTGCGGCAGTGACCTCGGCGACGTTCGACCGATGAGTGACCCGGCTCCCGCGGCGACGGCCCGTCCCGAGACACTCGAGGTGCTGACCGAGGGGACCTTGGAGCTCGAGGGCCGCCTCATCACCGCCTCCAACGCCAGCTTCGTCGGCGTCAGCACGCTCGACGGCGTCAGCCTGGGCTGCGTCTACAAGCCGGTGCGCGGGGAGCGCCCGCTGTGGGACTTCCCCGACGGCACGCTGGCCCGCCGGGAGCGGGCCGCCTACTTGGTCTCGCAGGGGACCGGATGGGGGCTGGTGCCGCCGACGGTGCTGCGGGACGGGCCGTTCGGTCCGGGCATGTGCCAGCTGTGGATCGACGTCGCCACCGGCGAGGAGCTGGTGGACATCGTGCCGTTCGGCGCCGTACCACCGGGCTGGATGCGCATCCTCGACGCCGAGGACCAGTACCGGCAGCCGGTCAGCCTGGTGCACGCCGACGTGCCCGCGCTGCGGCGGATGTGCGCGCTCGACGCGGTCATCAACAACGCCGACCGCAAGGGCGGCCACGTGCTCGTCGGCCCCGACGGGGCGATCCTCGGCGTCGACCACGGCGTGTGCTTCCACGTGCAGGCGAAGCTGCGGACGGTGCTGTGGGGGTGGGCCGACGAGCCGCTGCCAGCAGACTGCCAGGAGGGACTGGCCCGGCTGCTGGCCGCCCTCGACGGGCGGTCGGGCGGGTCCGGCGGCCGGCTTGCCGAGCAGCTGCGCGATCTTCTGTCCGGGACCGAGGTTGCCGCGCTGCACCGGCGCACGCGGCAGCTCCGCAGACGGGGGCGGTTCCCGATGCCGTCGCAGGCGTGGCCGGCGATCCCGTGGCCGGCATTCTGACCGGAGGCTGTCGTTACGCTCGTGGGCATGCGTGCCTGGTCCGGCCCCGACGTACCCGCGCTCACTGACACGTACGGCTACGCCCCGACGGTGCTGGTGCACGACACCGCCAGCGGCGGGTACGTGGGGACCCCCACAGCGGACCAGGCCCGCCTTTACGTCTGCGGCATCACCCCGTACGACGCGACCCATCTAGGGCACGCGGCCACCTACCTGGCCTTCGACCTGCTCGTGCGGGCGTGGCGCGACGCCGGCCACGACGTGGTCTACGTCCAGAACGTCACCGACGTCGACGACCCGTTGCTGGAGCGGGCCGGCGAGACCGGCGAGGACTGGCGCGCGCTCGCCGACTGCGAGACAGAGCTGTTCCGCGCCGACATGGCAGCGCTGCGGATCGTGCCACCGACCCACTTCGTCGGCGCCGTGGAGTCGATGCCGCTCATCGTCGACCTGCTGCAGCAGCTGCGCGACCGGGGCGCGACCTACGAGGTCGACGGCGACCTGTACTTCCCGGTCGCCGCCGACCCGTCCTTCGGCACGGTGTCCCGGTTGCCGCGCGCGACCATGGTCGAGCTGTTCGGCGAGCGCGGCGGCGACCCGGACCGCTCCGGGAAGAAGGACCCCCTCGACCCCTTGCTGTGGCAGCGGCAGCGGCCCGGCGAGCCGGCCTGGGACTCGCCCTTCGGCGCCGGCCGGCCGGGCTGGCACGTCGAGTGCTCGGCCATCGCGCTGCGCCACCTCGGTATCGCGTTCGACGTCCAAGGCGGCGGCAACGACCTCGTGTTCCCGCACCACGAGATGAGTGCGGCGCACGCATATGCCGCCAGCGGTCAGGGACCGTTCGCCAGGGCCTACGTCCATGCCGGGATGGTCGCGGTCGACGGCGAGAAGATGTCGAAGTCGAAGGGGAACCTGGTGTTCGTGTCGGCGCTGCGCGACGCCGGCGTCGATCCGATGGCGATCCGGCTGGCCCTGCTCGACCACCACTACCGTGACGACTGGGAGTGGACCGACGCCGACCTGGCGCGGGCGCAGGACCGGCTGCAGCGATGGCGCGCCGCCGTGGCGGCTGGATCCGGCCCCGATCCGGGCAACACGCTGATCGAGGTGCGCAGCGCCCTGGCCCACGACCTCGACGCGCCCCGCGCCCTGGTGGCGCTGGACACCTGGGCCGAGGCGGCGCTGGCCCACGCGGAACGCGACGCCGACTCCATGCACGCCGGCTCCCGGCACGCCGACTCTCGGTACGCCGACTCTCGGTACGCCGACTCCGGCCACGCCGCGGCGACGGTCACCGCGCTGTGCGACGCGCGTCTCGGCGTCCGCCTCTGACCGGCCGGCCGCGCCGGAACCCAGAGCCGAGGCGGCGGACGCATCCGAGAGTGAGCCCGGGTCAGCTCTCGCCGGTGCCGTAGTGGCGCCGCTTCAGGTACCGCTCGAACTCCTTGGCGATCGCCTCGCCGCTGGCCTCGGGCAGGTCGGCGGCGTCGCGGGACTCCTCGAGCGCACGGACGTACTCGGCCACCTCGCCGTCCTCGCGCGCGAGCTCGTCGACGCCGCGCTCCCACGCTCGGGCCTCCTCGGGCAGGTCTCCCATCGGTACGGCGACCTCGAGCACGTCCTCGATCCGGCCGAGCAGGGCGACCGTGGCCTTCGGACACGGCGGGTGGGCGACGTAGTGCGGGACAGCGGCCCAGAAGGACAGCGCTGGTACGTCGAGCCGGGCACACGCGTCCTGGAACACGCCCACGATCCCGGTCGGCCCCTCGTACCGCGACTCCTCCAGCTGCAGGCGGCGGGCCAGCGCCCGGTCGCTGGACGTGCCGCTGACCGGGACCGGGCGGGTGTGGGGGACGTCGGCGAGCAGGGCGCCGAGCGTGACCACCATCTGTACGCCCATGTCCTCGGCGCACGACAGCAGGTCGGCGCAGAACTGCCGCCAGCGCATGTTCGGCTCGATCCCCCGCAGCAGCACGATGTCGCGGGCGGCGCCGGGCGGCCGGCACACCGTCAGCTGCGACGTCGGCCAGGTGATGCGCCGGGCTCCGTCGGCGGCGAACGACACCGTCGGCCGGTTCACCTGGAAGTCGTAGAAGTCGTCGGGGTCCAGCGCGGCCACCGGTGCGGCGTCCCACACCTGCATGAGGTGGTCGACGGCGCCCGAAGCCGCCTCACCAGCGTCGTTCCAGCCCTCGAAGGCGGCGATCAGCACCGGGTCCACGAGCGGCGGCACGTGCTCGAGTTCGATCACCCAGGAAGCCTACGCAAACGCCCGCAGCCGCCGACCGGTGACGACCGACCGGTGACGACATGGTCCCGGCACGTGGATGTCGGCGGCTGCGGTTGCCGCGCGCCGTAGCCTGGTCAGGTTGAGGCGCCGACCGGTCAGCCTCGACCTGGCAGCCGAGCCCCGTCGGAAGGAGCCCGCCCCGTGCCGGACCCTGCCGCCCTGCGCCGTGCGCTCGCCGAGCACGTCGTGGTCGCGGATGGGGCGATGGGCACGATGCTGCAGGGCCACGACCTCACCCTCGACGACTTCGACCGGCTCGAGGGCTGCAACGAGATCCTCAACCTCACCCGACCGGACGTCGTCCGCGGCATCCACGACGCCTACCTCGAGGCCGGCGCGGACTGCGTCAGCACCAACACCTTCGGCTGCAACCTCGCCAACCTCGGCGAGTACGGCATCGCCGACCGCATCTACGAGCTCACCGTGGCCGCCACGAGCATCGCGCGCGGCTGCGCGGACCGCTGGTCGGCCACCGGACGGCCACGCTGGGTGCTCGGATCGGTCGGCCCTGGAACCAAGCTGCCCACCCTCGGGCACGTCTCGTTCGCGGACCTACGTGACGCGTACGCCGAGCAGGTCCGCGGCCTGCTGGCCGGCGGCGCGGACGCCGTGCTGGTGGAGACCGCGCAGGATCTGCTGCAGGCCAAGGCGGCGCTGATCGGTGCCCGACGCGCGCTCGACGCCGCGGGCGCCGACCTACCACTGATCGCCAACGTGACCGTAGAGACCACCGGGACGATGCTGCTCGGCAGCGAGATCGGCGCCGCCCTGACCGCCCTGGAGCCGCTCGGCGTCGACCTGATCGGGCTGAACTGCGCCACCGGGCCGGCGGAGATGAGCGAGCACCTGCGGCACCTCGCCCGTCACGCCCGGGTCGGGCTCGCCTGCATGCCGAACGCCGGTCTCCCCGAGCTGACCGCCGAGGGGGCGCACTACCCGTTGACCCCGGCCGAGCTCGCCGACGCGCACGACACCTTCACCCGCGAGTACGGCCTGGCGCTCGTCGGGGGCTGCTGCGGAACGACGCCGGAGCACATCCAGCAGGTGGTGCACCGGGTCCGGGGCCGACCGCTGACCGCGCGGGAGCCGCGCAGCGAGCCGAGCGCCTCGTCGCTGTACCAGCAGGTGCCGTTCCGCCAGGACACGGCGTACCTGTCGATCGGGGAGCGCACGAACGCCAACGGCAGCAAGGCCTTTCGCGAGGCGATGCTCGCCGAGCGCTGGGACGACTGCGTGGAGATCGCCCGCGCCCAGATCCGTGACGGTGCCCACCTGCTGGACCTGTGCGTGGACTACGTCGGCCGCGACGGGGTCGCCGACATGCGCGCAGTCGCGTCCCGGCTCGCCACGTCGTCGACCCTGCCGGTGGTGCTGGACTCGACCGAGCCCGTGGTCCTGCAGACGGGCCTGGAGCAGTTGGCCGGGCGCTGCGTCGTCAACTCGGTGAATTACGAGGACGGCGACGGCCCGCGGTCGCGGTTCGCCCGGGTGATGCCGCTGGTGCGCGAGCACGGCGCGGCGGTCATCGCGCTGACCATCGACGAGGAGGGGCAGGCCCGCACCGCGGAGTGGAAGCTGCGGGTCGCCGAGCGGCTGATCGACGACCTCACCGAGCGCTGGGGGATGCGGGTGGGGGACATCCTCGTCGACTGCCTGACCTTCCCGATCGCGACCGGACAGGAGGAGACCCGTCGCGACGCCCTGGAGACGATCGAGGCGATCCGTGAGCTCAAGCGGCGCCATCCCGACGTGCAGACGACGCTCGGGGTGTCCAACGTCTCGTTCGGGCTGAACCCGGCGGCGCGGCAGGTGCTGAACTCGGTGTTCCTGCACGAGTGCGTACAGGCGGGGCTGGACTCCGCGATCGTGCACGCGGCCAAGATCCTGCCGCTGTCACGGATCCCACTGCAGCAGCGGGAGGTCGCGCTCGACCTGGTCTACGACCGTCGGCGCCCAACCGGGGACGGTCAGCACGGTTACGACCCGCTGGTCCGGCTGCTCGAGCTGTTCGCCGGCGCCACCGCCAGGGACGCCAAGGCCTCCCGAGCGGCCGAGCTGGCCGCCCTTCCGCTGCCGGAGCGGCTGCGTCGTCGCATCATCGACGGCGAGGGCAACGGGCTGGAGGCCGACCTGGCCGAGGCGCTGGCGCTCGGTCGTGGGGCCCTCGACGTCATCAACGAGGACCTCCTCGCCGCGATGAAGGTGGTCGGCGAGCTGTTCGGATCCGGTGAGATGCAGCTGCCGTTCGTGCTGCAGTCCGCGGAAGTGATGAAAGCAGCGGTTGCCTACCTGGAGCCGCACATCGAGTCGGTGGACGACGACGAGAGCGGCAAGGGCACCATCGTGCTCGCCACGGTCAAAGGCGACGTCCACGACATCGGCAAGAACCTGGTCGACATCATCTTGAGCAACAACGGTTACACGGTGGTCAACCTCGGCATCAAGCAGCCGGTCAGCGCGATCCTGGACGCCGCGCAGGAGCACCGCGCCGACGTCATCGGCATGTCCGGGCTGCTGGTGAAGAGCACCGTGGTCATGAAGGAGAACCTCGAGGAGCTCAACCAGCGAGGGCTGGCGCGCCGGTGGCCGGTGCTGCTCGGTGGGGCCGCGCTGACCAGGGGTTACGTCGAGCAGGACCTCGCCGGGCTGTTCGAGGGCGAGGTCCGCTACGCCCGCGACGCCTTCGAGGGACTGCAGCTGATGGACGCCGCGATGGCGGTCAAGCGCGGCGAGCCCGGGGCGGCGCTCCCGCAGCGACGCGAACGCCGGGTCCGGTCCGGTGCCCGGCTGGTGCCTGCCGAGCCGACGGAGGTGCCGGCCCGCTCCGACGTCCGCACCGACAACCCGGTGCCGACGCCGCCGTTCTGGGGCGCCCGCGTGGTCAAGGGACTGGCGCTGGCCGACGTCGCGGCGTACCTCGACGAGCGCGCCACGTTCCTGGGCCAGTGGGGGCTGAAGAGCTCACGGGCCGAGGGCGGCCCGACGTACGACGAGCTGGTCGAGCAGGAGGGACGGCCGCGGCTGCGGATGTGGCTGGACCGGCTGCAGACCGAGGCGATCATGGAACCCGCGGTCGTCTACGGCTACTGGCCCTGCTACAGCGACGCCGACGACCTCGTGGTCTTGGACGCCGGGCGGCACGCCGAGGAGGTGGCGCGGTTCACCTTCCCGCGCCAGCGCCGGGACCGGTTCCTCTGTCTGGCTGACTTCTTCCGGACCAAGGACTCCGGTGAGCTGGACGTGATCGCGTTCCAGCTGGTGACGATGGGCGGTCGCGTCAGCGAGGTCACCGGGGAGCTGTTCGCGCGCCACGCCTACCGCGACTACCTGGAGCTGCACGGGCTGTCCGTGCAGCTCGCGGAGGCGCTGGCCGAGTACTGGCACGCCAGGGTGCGCGCCGAGCTGGGGTTCGGCGCCGAGGACTCCGCCGACCTCGGCGAGGTGTTCCGGCAGGGCTACCGCGGGTCCCGCTACTCGTTCGGCTACCCGGCCTGCCCGGCGCTGGAGGACCGCACCACGCTGGTGCGGCTGCTGCGCCCGGAGCGCATCGGGGTGCGGCTGTCCGAGGAGCTGCAGCTGCACCCGGAGCAGTCCACGGACGCCCTGGTCGTGCACCATCCCGAGGCCAATTACTTCAACGCCCGATGAGCCGGCACCCGCACGGCAGCCCCGACGGCGGGTTGCAGGCCGTGCTGTGGGATCTCGACGGCACCCTCATCGACAGCGAGCCGGCCTGGATGGCGGCCGAGTTCGCGCTGGCGGCGCGCCACGGTGCGTCCTGGAGCGAGGAGCAGGCCCTCGCCCTGCTCGGCAGCGACCTGCTCGCCGCCGCCCTGCGCATCCGCGACCACATGTGTCTGCCGATGACCCCGCAGGAGATCGTCGACCACCTACTCGGCGACGTGATCACCGCGGTCCGCGACAGCGTCCCCTGGCGGCCCGGCGCACGCCGGCTGCTCCTCGACCAGCACGCGGCGGGCATCCCGGCGGCGCTGGTCACCATGTCGTACCGGTCGCTGGCACAGGTGGTCCTCGACGCGCTACCCACGGGGCTGTTCGCGGCCGTGGTGGTCGGCGACGAGGTGTCTCCCGGCAAGCCGCACCCCGAGCCGTACCTGCGTGCGGCGCGCCTGCTCGGCGTCGACCCCGAGCGCTGCGTCGGGATCGAGGACTCACCGGCCGGGGTCCTGGCGGCGGAGTCCGCAGGATGTCACGTGCTGGTCGTCCCGCATCGCGTCAGCGTGCCGGTGACGCCGCGGCGAACCGTGGTCCCGAGCCTGGGCGCCGTGGACGTGTCAGCGCTGCGCCGTCTTGCCTGCGGTTTGGTAACGAAGTGACCGCGGCTGCTCCCCGACGCTTCCGGCGTTCGCGGCCGAAGGATTAGTCTCCGTCCCGGTCCGCACGACCGATCTCTCGACCAAGAGGAGTGTCATGAGTATGAACAGGAGCCGCACGCGTCGCCACGCGGCGCTTGCCGCGGCCGGCGCGGTGGCCGTCGCGCTGGCGGGCTGCGCGCAGAGCGAGCGCGGCCAGGGTACCGGCAGCGATGGTCCCGGCGGCGGTGGGGATGGTGGTGGTGGCGGCGGCACATTCGTGTTCGCCGCGTCCGCGGAGCCGGTCACGCTCGACCCCTTCTACGCCTCCGACGGCGAGTCGTTCCGGGTCGCGCGCCAGATGTTCGAGGGGCTGGTCGGCACGGTTCCCGGCACCGCCGATCCCGCACCGCTGCTCGCCACGGACTGGACGACCTCGGAGGACGGCCTGTCCTACACCTTCACGCTGGCCGACGGCGTGAAGTTCCACGACGGTACGCCGTTCAATGCCGAGGCGGTCTGCTTCAACTTCGACCGTTGGTACAACACCCCGGAGGGGCCGGCGCAGAGCCCGGACCGCTCGTACTACTACCAGACGCTGTTCCGCGGCTTCGCCACCGGTGACCTGGCCGAGGCTGCGATCTACGACTCCTGCGAGACCAACGGGGACAGCGAGGTCACCATCAACCTCAAGGAGCCGTTCGCCGGTTTCGTCCCGGCGATGTCCCTGCCGGCCTTCTCCATGCAGAGCCCGACCGCGATCGAGAAGTACAAGGCCGACCAGGGTGACCCGCGCACCAGCGCGTACGCGACCGCGCACCCCACTGGCACCGGGCCGTTCACCTTCGACAGCTGGCAGCGCGGCGACCGCCTGACGCTACGTGCCTACGACGACTACTGGGGCGAGCAGAAGCCGAGCATCGACAGCGCCGTGGTGGTGGCGATCGCGGAGCCGCAGGCACGTGCCACCGCGCTGCAGAACGGCGACATCGACGGCTTCGACCTGGTCGGGCCGGCCGACATCGAGCCGCTGAAGGAGGCGGGGCTCACGATCGTCAACCGCCCCGCGTTCAACATCCTGTACCTGGGGATGAACCAGAACCAGGAGCCGCTCGACGACATCCGCGTCCGGAAGGCGATCGCGCACGCCATCGACAAGCAGGCCGTGGTCAACGCGTCGCTGCCGGAGGGCACCACGATCGCCACCCAGTTCATGCCGGACCTCGTCAACGGCTTCAACCCGAACGTGCCGACGTACGAGCACGACCCGGACCGGGCGCGCCAGCTCCTGCAGCAGGCCGGCGCCGAGAACCTCACGCTGGACTTCAACTACCCGACCGACGTGAGCCGGCCCTACATGCCCTCGCCGGAGGACACCTTCAACGCCATCCGCTCCCAGCTGGAGGAGGTCGGCATCACGATCCGGCCGGTGGCCGACCGGTGGGACCCCGACTACCTGGAGCGCATCCAGGGGACCAAGGACCACGGCATCCACCTGCTCGGCTGGACCGGCGACTACAACGACACCGACAACTTCCTCGGCGTCTTCTTCGGCCAGTACACCGACGAGTGGGGCTTCCGCAACGAGAAGATCTTCGACGCGCTGAGCAAGGCGCGGGGGCTGCCCACACCGGAGGAGCAGCAGCCCCTGTACGAGGACATCAGCAGAGAGGTCATGGAATTCCTGCCGGGCGTCCCGATCGCCCACCCGGTGCCGTCGCTGGCGTTCGCGCCGGAGGTCGAGGGCTACCAGGCCAGCCCGGTGCAGGACGAGGTGTGGAACACCGTCACGATCCAGGAGTGACGCCCCCTCGGACCTGATCCGCTGACCGCTCTGGAGAACGATGCTGCGCTATGCCCTCCGGCGGCTGGCCCTTATGGTGCCGGTGCTCGTCGGGCTCTCGATCCTGCTCTTCTTGTGGCTTCGAGCTCTGCCCGGCGACCCCGCCCGCTCCCTCCTGGGGGAGCGGGCGACGCCGGAGGGCATCGCGCAGGTCAACCGGCTGTTCGGTTTCGACCGGCCGTTGCACGAGCAGTACGTCATCTACGTCGGCCGCCTGCTGCGCGGCGACCTCGGTGAGTCGATCCAGACCGGTCAACCGGTCGTGGCCAGCTTCTTCGACCGGTTCCCGGCCACCGTGGAGCTGGCGGTGGCGGCGCTGCTGTTCGCAATCCTGCTCGGCATCCCGCTCGGCTACGTCGCCGCGAAGCGGCAGGGCGGTGCTGTCGACACCGCGGTGGTCAGCGGTTCGCTGCTCGGCGTCGTGACGCCGGTGTTCTTCCTGGCGATCCTGCTGAAGCTGGTGTTCGCCGACTGGCTGGACTGGCTGCCCAGCAGCCTGCGCCAGGACGCCCGGGTCGACGCCACCCACGTGACGAACTTCTACGTCCTCGACGGCCTGCTCACGCGGGAGTGGGACGCCGCCTTCGACGCCCTCGCCCACCTCGTGCTGCCGGCGGTGGCGCTCGGCACCATCCCGCTCGCCATCATCGTGCGGATCACCCGGGCGTCGGTGGGCGAGGTCATGCACGAGGACTTCGTCCGCACCGCCGAGGCCAAGGGTCTGCAGCAGCTGACCGTCAGCCGGCGGCACGTGCTGCGCAACGCACTGCTGCCGGTCGTCACGACCATCGGGCTGCAGACCGGACTGCTGTTCTCCGGTGCGGTGCTGACCGAGACCGTGTTCTCCTTCAACGGCGTCGGCCAGTACCTGTTCGAGGCCATCGGCAGCCTCGACTACCCGGTCCTGCAGGGCTACATCCTGTTCATCGCGCTCATGTACGCCGTGATCAACCTCGTCGTCGACCTGACCTACGGCGTCATCGACCCGCGGGTACGTGTCTCGTGACCGGCACGTTCATCCCTCCCGATCTCGACCCGGGCCCGGGCGGCAGCCCGGCGGTCGACATCGAGGAGGCGCCCGGCACCAGCCTGTGGAAGGGGGCCTGGCACCGGCTCCGCCGCAATCCGGTGGCGATCCTCGGCGCCGCCGTGGTGATCGGGTTCGTGCTGGTGGCGGTCTTCGCCCCGGCGCTCGCGCCGTACGAGCCGGCCTCCCACCAGTGGGCGGGGCAGATCACGCCCACCGACGTGCCGGGCCCGTCCGAGGAGCACCTGCTCGGCCTGGACCGCTTCGGCTCCGACCTGTACACCCAGCTGGTCTACGGCGCCCGCCAGTCGCTGCTGGTGGGCGTCCTTTCCACGGGGCTGGGACTGAGCGCGGGCGCGTTGCTCGGCATCCTGGCCGGCGGCATCGGCGGCAAGGTGGACCTCGTGGTCATGCGGCTGGTCGACATCATGTTGTCGATCCCCAGCCTGCTGCTGGCGGTGAGCATCGCCGCCGTCGTCGGGCAGAACCGGTACTCGGTGATGATCGCGATCGGCGCCGCCCAGGTGCCGATCTTCGCCCGGCTGCTGCGCGGGTCCATGCTTGCGCAGGGGCGGTCCGACTACGTGCTTGCGGCCACCTCGCTGGGGCTGCGCCCGCGTACTATCGTGCTCGGCCACGTGCTGCCCAACTCGCTCGGGCCCACCATCGTGCAGGCGACGCTCAACCTGGCCACCGCCATCATCGAGGTGG
This sequence comes from Actinomycetota bacterium, assembly GCA_030773435.1. Classification (GTDB taxonomy): domain Bacteria; phylum Actinomycetota; class Actinomycetes; order Propionibacteriales; family Nocardioidaceae; genus JALYMZ01. The sequence continues at coordinate 11,669 of JALYMZ010000030.1, forward strand.
CGGCGCTGTCGTACCTCGGCCTGGGGGAGGACGAGCCGGCGGTGGCCGAGTGGGGTCGCATGCTGGTGGCGGCGCAGGACCGGTTCGAGCAGGCACCGCAGCTGGCGCTGTGGCCGGGCTTCGCCATTGCGGTGACCGCGCTCGGCTTCACGCTGCTCGGAGAGTCGCTGCGCGAGGCCCTCGACCCCAGACAGCGGAGGTGAGCCGGTGAGTACCGAGGTCCTCGGCCGAGGTGGCGCCGAGCCGGCGCCCGCACCGCCGCCCACGGGGCCGCTGCTGCAGGTGCGCGACCTCGCGGTCACGTTCGGCCGGCGTGGGCAGCGCCCGGTCCACGCGGTCGACCAGGTCAGCTTCGACGTGCGGTCCGGCGAGCACGTGGGGCTGGTCGGGGAGTCCGGCAGCGGCAAGTCGGTGACCTCGCTGGCGATCATGGGGCTGCTGCCGCGGCGCGGTGTGTCGGTCAGCGGACAGGTGCTCTTCGAGGGCGAGAACCTGCTGAGGGCGTCGGAGTCGAGGATGCGCAACCTGCGCGGCCGCGAGGTCGCGATGGTGTTCCAGGACCCGATGACCTCGCTGAACCCCGTCGTGACCGTCGGGATGCAGATCACCGAGGTCCTGCGGCGACACCGCGACCTCGACAAGTCCGAGGCCCGCGACCGCGCCGCTGAGCTGTTGCGCACGGTCGGGATCTCCGACGCCGGCCGGCGGCTGCGTGAGTACCCGCACCAACTCTCCGGTGGGATGCGACAGCGGGCGCTGATCGCGATGGCGCTGGCCTGTGAACCGCGTCTGCTCATCGCCGACGAGCCCACCACGGCGCTGGACGTGACCATCCAGGCACAGATCCTGGAGCTGCTCAAGGAGCTGGTGGCCGACACCGGCACGGCCCTCGTCCTCATCACGCACGACCTCGGTGTGGTCGCCGGCCTGTGCGACACGGTGCACGTGATGTACGCCGGGCGGGTCGTCGAGTCCGCCAGCCGACGGCGGTTGTTCGCGCATCCCCGCCATCCGTACACCGGTGGCCTGCTCGCGTCCGTGCCGCGGCTCGACACGCCGCGCGGCAAGGCGCTGACCCCAATACCCGGGTCGCCGACCGACGTCCTGCCGTGGTCGCAGGGCTGCGGCTTCGCGCCCCGGTGCCCGAACCGGGTCGATGTCTGCACCCGGGTGACGCCGGCGCTCGACGACGCCGGGGACCGGCTGCTGCGCTGCCACAACCCGCTGGACCGGACCAGCTTCGAGGAAGCGGTGCGCCGGTGAGCAGCCCGCTGCTGAAGGTCCGTGACCTGCAGGTCTACTTCCCGATCCGGCGCGGCGTGTTCATCGAGCGGCAGATCGGGGCGGTCAAGGCCGTCGACGGGGTCGACCTCGACGTCACCCGCGGAACCACCCTCGGCCTGGTCGGCGAGTCCGGCTGCGGCAAGTCGACGCTCGGTCGCGCGGTGCTCCGCCTGGTCGAGCCGACCGGTGGGACGGTGGAGTTCGACGGGGTCGACATCAGGTCGCTGCACGGAGAGGAGCTGCGGCGCCAGCGCCGGCGCATGCAGATGGTCTTCCAGGACCCCCTGGCCAGCCTCAACCCGCGGCAGAGCGTGGAGACGATCCTCACCGAGCCGCTGCGCGCGCACGGCATCCGCTACGACAAGGCCAAGCGGGTCCGGCAGCTGCTGGACAAGGTCGGGCTGCCCGCCTCGGCCGCGCAGCGTTTCCCGCACGAGTTCTCCGGCGGGCAGCGCCAGCGCATCGGGATCGCCCGCGCCGTGGCCCTGGAGCCGGACCTGGTCATCGCCGACGAGCCGGTCTCCGCCCTCGACGTGTCGATCCAGGCGCAGGTGATCAACCTGCTGGAGGACCTGCAGGACGACCTCGGCCTGACGTACGTCGTCATCGCGCACGACCTCGCGGTCGTGCGGCACATGTCCGAGGTGGTGGCGGTCATGTACCTCGGCGGCATCGTCGAGCAGGCCGACTCCGACACGCTCTACCGCACCCCCCGCCACCCGTACACGATCTCCCTGCTGTCGGCCATACCGGTCCCGGACCCGGCGGTGGAGGAGCGCCGGGAACGCATCCTGCTGCACGGCGACCTGCCGTCTCCCGCCGACCCGCCCAGCGGCTGCCGGTTCCACACCAGGTGCCCGTTCCGGCAGCCGACGCGCTGCCACGACGAACGGCCTGCGCTGCGGGAGGTCGCGCCCGGGCACCGGGTGTCGTGCCACTACGCCGAGGAGATCGCCGCCGGTGAGATCCGGCCCGCGGACGAGGCGCTGACCGCCGCACCGGCCCCGGCCTGACCGCCGACCGCGTTCGGACCGCATTCTTCTGCAAAACTCGCCCGGCGTCCCCGCCAGGCCGTACGCCAGCACGACGTGGAGGAGAACTACTCCGGCCAGCCGGAGGAGCTGACCTTCCACCGTCGTGGGATGCGAGAAGGCGACCGACCCGGGAACCTTGGCGCGGGCCATCAAACGCCGGTTCTGCTAGTTCGTCGCTGCCGTCGTGGCGGGCAGCGGCGGCGGCGTGCCACCGAAGGCCGGGCACAACGCCTGGTGGTCGCACCAGTCGCACAGCCGGGAGGGACTGGGCCGCCAGTCACCGGTCTCGGTGGCGCGCCTGATCGCCGTCCACAACGCCAGCACCTTGCGCTCGGTCGCCAGCAGGTCCCGCTCCTCCGGGGCGTAACGCAGCACCTCGCCGCTGCCGAGGTAGATCAGCTGCAGCATGGCCGGTACCACGCCGCGGCTGCGCCACAGCACCAACGCGTAGAACTTCATCTGGAACAACGCCTGGGCCTCGAACAGCTCGCCGGGCGCGCGGCCGGTCTTGTAGTCGACGATGCGCAGCGCGCCGTTGGGTGCGACGTCGACCCGGTCGATGTAGCCGCGCAGCGCCAGGTCCGGCCGCAGCAGCAGCTCGGCGTACACCTCGCGTCCGGCCGGCTCCAGCCGCCGCGGGTCCTCGAGCGCGAAGTAGCGGAGGAGAAGCTCCCGGCACTGCGCCAGCCAGGCAGCGGCGTCGGCGCCCTCGTCGCCGAACATCGCGGCGAGGTCCGGGGCGCTCGCACGCAGCTCGTCCCACGCCGGCTGCACCAGCGTGGCCGCCCGTTGCGGGGTGCGGTCGGCCGCGGGCAGGTCGAACAGCCGCTCGAGGACCGCGTGCACGACCGTGCCGCGCACCGCGTCAGGGGCCGGCGCCTCGGGCAGCTTGTCGATGGTCCGGAAGCGGTAGAGCAGCGGGCACTGCATGAAGTCGGCCGCCCGGCTCGGCGACAGGGACCACGCGGGCTGCGCGTCCGTCTCCGGCACCGACCCAAGTGCACGGTGCGTGGTCTCCACCGTCATGGCGCACACGTTAGGTCACCGCACCGACAACCGACGAAGACACGGCCGAGGTTGTGCAGACCACTAGCGTTGACCGCGTGACCCCACCGGACGCGCCCCGGCGTGCGGACAGGGTACCGGGCACGCTGCGCATCGGTGCGATCGCCGGCGTGGACGTCTTCGTGCGCGCGTCGTGGCTGTTCATCGCCGTCCTCATCGCGATCGTGTTCGCGCCGCGGATCCAGCGCGAGGCGCCGGGCCTCGGGGGGCTCGCCTACGTCGCCGGGCTGGTGTTCGCGGTGCTGCTGTACCTGTCGGTCCTGCTGCACGAGCTGTCCCACGCGCTCGCCGCCAAGGCGTTCCAGCTCCCGGTGCGCTCGGTGACGCTGCACTTCCTCGGCGGCGTGACCGAGATCGAGGGCGAGCCGCAGACGCCTTGGCGGGAGTTCGTGGTCTCGGTCGTGGGGCCGCTGACGTCTCTGGCGGTCGGCGGGGTCGCCCTGCTCAGCGCCCAGGTCGCGCCGCCGGGGTTGCTGCTGTTCCTGGTCGAGGGCCTGGCGCTGGCGAACCTCGTGGTGGGGGTTCTCAACCTGGTACCAGGGCTGCCGCTGGACGGGGGCCGGGTGCTGCGTGCCCTGGTGTGGTGGGCCACCCGGCGTCCGCACCTCGGTACGACCGTGGCCGGGTGGAGCGGCCGCGTCGTCGCCGTCCTCACGCTCGGGTCGCCACTGCTGCTGGAGGCACTGACCCCGATCCAGCCGCAGCTCCTCGACTACCTGCTCGCCGTCGTCATCGGCACGTTCCTGTGGGGCGGCGCCACCCAGGCCCTGCTGGGTGCGAAGGTCCGGCGCAAGTTGCCGTCGCTGCAGGCCCGGCGGCTGGCCCGGCGCGCCGTCGCCGTACCGCACGACCTGCCGCTGGCCGAGGGCCTGCGCCGGGTCGAGGCCGCCCAGGCCGGCGCGATGGTGGTGGTCGGCGGCGACGGTCGCCCGAGCGCCGTCGTCAACGAGGCCGCGGTCAAGGCGACGCCACCGGAGCGGCGGCCGTGGGTGTCCTGCGGCTCCGTGGCGCGTACGGTCGAGCGCGGGCTGCTGCTCGACGCCGACATCGGCGGTGAGGCGCTGATCCGCCGGATGCAGCAGACACCGGCGACCGAGTACGTCGTGGTCGAGTCCGACGGGCAGGTCTTCGGCGTCCTGGCCACCAGCGACGTCGACGCGGCGTTCGCCGCGACGTGAGCCGCCTCTAACCTGGCCGGGTGCCGTCCGATCCCCGTGCCGAGCCGACCGCCTGGTCAGGGGTACGCCGGGGGCCGCTGCAGGCCGGTGAGTGGGTCCGGCTCACCGACCCGAAGGGGCGCCGACACAGCATCCGGCTGGAGTGCGGCCAGCGATTCTTCACCAACAAGGGCTCGATCGACCACGACGAGCTCATCGGCCGTCCGGACGGCACCGTCGTACGCTCCAGCGGCGGCACCGACTATCTGGTGTTCCGCCCGCTGCTGAGCGAGTACGTCGTGTCGATGCCCCGGGGCGCGGCCGTGGTGTACCCCAAGGACACCGCACAGATCGTGGCGATGGCCGACATCTTCCCCGGCGCCCGGGTCGTCGAGGCCGGGGCCGGGTCGGGGTCCCTGACCTGCGCGCTCTTGCGGGCAGTCGGCGAACGCGGCCACGTGTCGTCGTACGAGCGCCGCGCCGACTTCGCCGCGATCGCCCGCGGCAACGTCGAGACGTTCTTCGGCGGCCCGCACCCCGCGTGGTGGCTGACCGTCGGAGACGTCGCTGACTCCCTGCACGACGGCGAGGTCGACCGCGTCGTGCTGGACCTGCTGGCGCCGTGGCAGTGCGTGCCGGCGGTGGCCGGCGCGCTGACACCCGGCGGGCTGGTGTGCGTGTACGTGGCGACCACGACCCAGCTGAGCCGCATCGTCGAGACGCTGCGCGCCGCCGGCGGCTTCACCGAGCCCCACGCCTGGGAGACCTTGCTGCGGTCCTGGCACGTGGAGGGCCTCGCGGTGCGCCCCGAGCACAAGATGGTCGGCCACACCGGATTCCTGGTCACCGCGCGCCGGCTGGCGCCCGGCGTGGTGACTCCGCAACCGAAGCGACGCCCCGCCCCAGGCGCCTACGGCCCCGACTACACCGGCCCTCGGCCACCCGCGGCGGCGGCCGAAGATCTCGATTCCGACACTCCTCGCTGAGCGTGCGCACCGCACTCGCCGCCCGGGTAATGTCGGGGTGCACAGCCCTTGCTGCGGAGGTGATCGCGGTGTCCACATCCGACTACCACAGACGCACATCCGACGAACTCGCCAGCCACGTCCGCTTCCTCGAGCAGGAGGTCACCGAGCTGCGGCGACGCCTGGCCGACCACCCCGGACACTCCCGGCTGATAGAGCAGCGCCTCGCCGAGGCGCAGGCCTCGCTGGGCTCCCTCACCGCGCAGAACGAGCGGTTGGCGCAGACCCTGCGCGAGGCGCGTGAGCAGATCCTGACCCTCAAGGACGAGGTGGACCGCCTCGCGCAGCCGCCGGCGGGGTTCGGCACGTTCCTGCAGCGCAACGACGACGACACCGTGGACGTGTTCACCGGCGGCCGCAAGCTGCGGGTCAACGTCAGCCCCAGCGTCGACCTCGGCGAGCTGCAGCGGGGCCAGGAGGTCATGCTCAACGAGGCGCTGAACGTCGTGTCGGCGCTGCAGTTCGAGCAGGTCGGCGAGGTGGTGATGCTCAAGGAGGTGCTCGAGGACGGCGAGCGGGCGCTGATCATCGCGAACGCCGACGAGGAGCGGGTGGTGCGGATCGCGGAGCCGCTGCGCGGCAGCCGCATGCGGGCCGGAGACTCGCTGCTGCTCGACGCGCGGGCCGGGTACGTCTACGAGCGCATCCCGAAGTCGGAGGTCGAGGAACTCATCCTCGAAGAGGTCCCCGACATCAACTACGCCGACATCGGCGGGCTGATGCGCCAGATCGACCAGATCCGCGACGCGATTGAGCTTCCCTACCTGCACCCGGAGATGTTCCTCGAGCACGAGCTGAAGCCGCCGAAGGGCGTGCTGCTCTACGGACCGCCCGGATGCGGCAAGACCCTGATCGCCAAGGCCGTCGCGAACTCGCTGGCCAAGCAGGTCGCCGCGAAGACCGGCGCGGAGGGCAAGAGCTTCTTCCTCAACATCAAGGGCCCGGAGCTGCTCAACAAGTACGTCGGGGAGACAGAGCGGCACATCCGGCTGGTGTTCCAACGGGCCCGGGAGAAGGCCGGCGAGGGCACCCCGGTCATCGTGTTCTTCGACGAGATGGACTCGCTGTTCCGCACCCGCGGATCCGGTGTGTCCTCCGACGTCGAGAACACCATCGTGCCGCAGCTGCTCAGCGAGATCGACGGCGTCGAGGGGCTGGAGAACGTCATCGTGATCGGCGCGTCGAACCGCGAGGACATGATCGACCCGGCGATCCTGCGACCCGGTCGGCTCGACGTGAAGATCAAGATCGAGCGGCCGGACGCCGAGTCCGCGCGCGACATCTTCACCAAGTACCTCACTGCGCGGCTCCCGCTGCACGAGGACGACCTGCGCGAGTTCGGCAACAACCGCGAGTCGTGCGTCGGGGCGATGATCCAGCGCACCGTGGAGCGGATGTACACCGAGTCGGAGGAGAACCGCTTCCTCGAGGTGACCTACGCCAACGGAGACAAGGAGATCTTGTACTTCAAGGACTTCAACTCCGGCGCGATGATCCAAAACATCGTTGACCGGGCCAAGAAGATGGCGATCAAGGACCTGCTCGACAGCAACCAGAAGGGCATCCGCGTCCAGCACATGCTCCAGGCGTGCATCGACGAGTTCAAGGAGAACGAGGACCTGCCGAACACCACCAACCCCGACGACTGGGCACGCATCTCGGGGAAGAAGGGTGAGCGGATCGTCTTCATCCGCACGCTCATGTCGGGCAAGCAGGGCACCGAGGCCGGCCGCTCCATCGACACGATCGCCAACACCGGTCAGTACCTCTGAGGCCCACCGACCGCGCCAGCGGCAGCCCCCGGCACAACGTCCCCGAAAAGGCGGCACATGTGACGCGGTTCCGGGGACGTTGCGCGGTCCTCACCGGGTGGCGGTCCAGCTCGGTGGCAAGCCGCGCACGGGCCGAGTCGGCACGGACCCAGCCCGGTGGCAGGGCGCAGTGGGGTCGCCGGGCAGCATCCGCGGCGCACCCGCACCGGATCGGTGGCCACGACCGCTCGCGGCTACGCTGACGCGGTGCCCGTCTGCTTCACCTCCCTACTCCTGCGAGCGGTGCCCTATGGCCACCCCGACGTAACCGCGATGGTCGAGGAGGTCCAGGACGAGTACCGCAGGCGCTACGGCGGTGACGGCGACACCGCCCCGGTCGACCCGTCACAGTTCGCGGCGCCTCACGGGTGGTTCGTCTTGGGGTACGCCGACGGGCAGCCGGTGGCCATGGGCGGCTGGCGGACGCTCGGGCCGGAGGTGAAGGCGCCGGGGGAGCGGCCGGCGGAGATCAAGCGCATGTACGTCAGGCCGGCGGCGCGCGGTCGCGGACTGTCGCGGCTGGTGCTGACCGCGCTGGAGGACAGCGCGCGCGCAGCCGGTCGTGACTGGCTGGTGCTGGAGACTGGGTACGCGCAGCCCGAGGCGCTGGGGCTCTATCACAGCAGCGGCTACATCGACGTCCCCGACTTCGGGTACTACGCCGGCGAGCCGGGCGCCTTCCACCTGGGCAAGCGCCTGTAGTGGTGGCCGGGGACGTGCCCACGATGGCACGCGCCGACGCCGTTGCGCTCGTCGCGGTCACGGTGAGCGCACCAGGAATGGGCCACCCGGTCGGGTCGCGGTCGACGGCGTCACGGCCGCCGACAAGTCGACGCTGGCCGCGGAGTTGACCGCTGCGGTCGCCGGCACCGGTCGGCCTGCGATCCACCTCAGTCTCGACGGCTTCCACGCTCCTCGACGACGGCGAATACCGGCGTGGCCGCTGGTCCGCGCAGGGCTATTACGAGGACGCATACGACCTGGAAGCGCTGCTTCGCGAGGTCCTGTTGCCCCTTGGTCCGGACGGAGACAGGCACTACCGGACCGGGGTGGTGCTTGACCTTGCCAGCGACCAACCGGTGAGCGCTCCGGCGCTGACGGCACCCGCGAACGCCGTCGTGTTCATCGATGGCACCTTCCTCCTGCGCCCCGAACTGGCTGCGCACTGGGATGCTGCCGTCTTCGTCGACACCAACTTCACGGTTGCGCGGGCACGGGCGGCGCTACGGGACGCCGCTCTGTTCGGTGGTCCGGCGGCCGTCGAGCAGGCCTACGACCGGCGTTACCACCCGGCGTGCCGGCTCTACCTCGAGGCGGTCCAGCCGCAGCAGCGGGCGACCGTGGTGTTCAGCAACGACGACCCGGCCGCTCCGCGCATCCAGGTGGTCAACCGTCCAATGTGAGCCGACTACACACTCCCTCCAGGCCGGAGTCCACATACGCCGCTCGCCCGGTGTCGAGGCCGTAGAGCACCTCGTGCCACGGTCCGAGCTGATGCCACAGCAGAGCGCGCGCACGCAGCCGCGGCGTCACGTCGTACACCCGCTCCACCTCTCGAGCGACCCCTGCCGGCGCGCCGTACAGCAGCCACGCCAAGTCGAGCGCCGGGTCGGCGATGCAGGCGTCGCCCCAGTCGATGACTCCGCAGTCACCCATCTCGGTGACCAGGATGTGCTCCGGTCCGAGGTCGCCGTGGACGAGCACCGGCTCGGACACCGGCCCGGCCAATGCGTCCAGCAGTTCAGCGCCAGCCACCTGAAGAGGATCAGGGAGGCGCGGAAGCACGTCCTGACGCATTCGCACCAGCACACCGGCCAGCTCGGCAGCTGTCGCCGCGGCGTCGGGTACACCGAACTCGACCGCCACCTGGACGTCTGCGGTGTGCTGCGCAGTGAGGAACCCGCCGAGGTGCGTCCCGACGCCCGGAACGGCCGAGCACAGCGGCGTACCCGGCACCAGCTCGTGGCGCACGCGTAGCGGGTCGAGGCTCACCACATGGGGCACTGGAACCCGAACCGGCAGCTGCGGCGCGAGCCACGGCAGCAGCCGGGTCTCCGTCAGGAGCCGCTGCGCCACCTCCGGCCGGCGCGGCTCCCGGTCGATCCAGCGGCCCTCGACCAGCCACGCGCGGCTGTCCCAGCCGGAGTCGATCAGCTCCACGGGCCCAGCCTTCCGCACGGGTCCCAAAGCCGGCCGCGCGTAGGCTGGCGGGTTGACCGTGTGGCGGGTGATGGGCACCGAGACCGAGTTCGGGACCACCGCGACCGTTCGGGCGCACCGCGCACGCTGGGACTTCGGGGAGGAGAACCGCTCCGTGAACGCGCTGGCGCACGTCGAGGAGCTGCTCGACCGCTGCGACACCGCCGAGGACCTGGTGCGCGCGATCACCGCCCGTTAGCCAAGTAGGGCCGAGGTCGCCGCCCCGCAGGCGGCAGGGAGGTTACGCCATGGCCCGCGACGGAGGCAGCAGCAGAAGACGCCACGCCGGTCGGAGAAGACCGAGGAGTCGACCGAGGTCGCCCCCAAGCGAGGATGTCGCCGAACGCAACGAGCGCCTCGACGACGACGTCGACGCGATCCCAGCTGCGGCAGCTGCCGCCGACACAACGTCCCCGAAAGGGCGGCACATGTGACGCGGTTCCGGGGACGTTGCGCGGTCCTCCACCGGGTGACGGTCCAGCTCCGTGGCGAGCCGCGCACGGGCCGAGTCGGCACGGCCGCCGCACCCGGACGGACGGTTGCGCCGCGGGGACCCGCGAGCAGCGTTGCACGGTCAGTGACAGGAACGGCGGGCGAATCCGGCCCAGATCCGGTCCGGTGGCGAGCAGCGCGCGCCGTGCGCCGAGCAACGGTGGCCGCGTCCGCCGCGCGGGAGCGAGCGTAGGCTTTCGAGCATGAGCGTGCGCCGGGTCATGGGCACTGAGACCGAGTACGGCATCTCGGTGCACGGCCAGCCGACCGCCAACCCGATGCTCGCCTCCTCGCAGGTCGTCAACGCCTACGCCAACGCCACCGTGCGAGTACGGCGGGCGCGATGGGACTTCGAGGAGGAGAACCCGCTGCGCGACGCCCGCGGCTTCGACGTCTCGCGGCAGGTCGCCGACCCCAGCCAGCTGACCGACGAGGAGCTGGGGCTGGCGAACGTCATCCTCACCAACGGCGCGCGGCTGTATGTCGACCACGCGCACCCGGAGTACTCGACACCGGAGTGCCTGTGGCCGCGGGACGTGGTGCGCTGGGACAAGGCGGGCGAGGCGATCATGCTGGCCGCCGCCCGCCGCGCCGCCGAGGTGCCGAACAGCCGGCCGATCCTGCTGTACAAGAACAACGTCGACAACAAGGGCGCGTCCTACGGGGCGCACGAGAACTACCTCATGCGGCGCTCGACGCCGTTCGGCGACATCGTCCGGCACATCACCCCGTTCTTCGTCTCCCGCCAGGTCGTCTGCGGCGCCGGCCGGGTCGGGATCGGCCAGGACGGCAGCGGCCACGGGTTCCAGGTCAGCCAGCGGGCCGACTACTTCGAGGTCGAGGTCGGGCTCGAGACCACCCTCAAGCGCCCGATCGTCAACACTCGCGACGAGCCGCACGCGGACCCCGAGAAGTACCGCAGGCTGCACGTGATCATCGGTGACGCCAACCTCGCGGAGGTCTCGGCGTACCTGCGGGTGGGCACCACGTCGCTGGTGCTCGCGATGATCGAGGACCAGTTCCTGTCCCTCGACCTGAGCCTGACGCGGCCGGTCACCGAGCTGCACGACGTCTCCCACGACCCGACGCTGCAGCACCTCGTCGAGCTGCAGGACGGCCGCAGGCTCACCGCGGTGCAGCTGCAGATGGAGTACCTCGAGCAGGCGCGCAAGTACGTCGAGGACCGGTTCGGCGACGACGCCGACGAGCAGACCCGGGACGTCCTCCACCGCTGGGAGTCGGTGCTCACCCGGCTGGAACGCGACCCGATGGAGTGCCGGCGCGAGCTGGACTGGGTCGCCAAGCTGGCGCTGCTGGAGTCCTATCGGCAGCGCGACGGCATCGACTGGGCCCACCCGAAGCTGCACCTCGTGGACCTGCAGTACGCCGACATCCGGCCGGAGAAGGGCCTGTACCACCGTCTCGTGCGCCGCGGTTCCATGGAGCGCCTGCTCGACGACGCCGAGGTGGCCTCCGCGGTCGAGCACCCGCCGACCGACACCCGGGCGTACTTCCGCGGCCGGTGCCTGCAGAAGTACGCCGACCAGGTCGCCGCGGCGTCCTGGGACTCGGTCATCTTCGACCTCTCCGGCCGCGAGTCGCTGCAGCGGGTCCCCACCATGGAGCCCCTGCGCGGGACCCAGGCACACGTGGAGGAGCTGCTGAACCGCAGCGGCACCGCCGACGACCTCGTGCGGGCCATCACGGCACGGTAACCGTGCACATGCATTCCCGCCCCCGCCGGGTAGGGTCACCGACAGGCCGATGACGGTGTGCGTTCGACGGAGGTGGCGAGATGGCACGCGACGGTGGCCAGCAGCACAAGACTCCGCGCCGGACCTCGGAGAGCGAGGAAGCGCCCGAGGTCGAGGCCAGTGAGGACGTCGCCGAGCGCAAGGAGAAGCTCGACGACGACATCGACGCGATCCTCGACGAGATCGACGACGTGCTGGAGTCGAACGCCGAGGAGTTCGTCCGGGGTTTCGTGCAGAAGGGCGGCCAGTGAGCCCCGCAGCAGACTTCCGGGGCCTGCCGGCCGCCTACCTGACCCCCGGCAGCTCCTCGTTCGCCGAGTTCCTGTCCGCGCAGGCGCCGGAGCTGCTGCCCGGCCGGCGTACGCCACCGTCGACGGCGGTCACGACCGAGGTCCCGCACGGCACCACGATCGTGGCGGCGACCTACGACGGCGGCGTGGTGATGGCCGGCGACCGGCGCGCCACCATGGGCAACGTCATCGCGCAGCGCGACATCGAGAAGGTCTACCCGGCCGACGAGTTCTCCTGTGTGGGCATCGCCGGGTCGGCGGGGATGGCGGTGGAGATCGTGCGGCTGTTCCAGGCCGAGCTGGAGCACTACGAGAAGATCGAGGGCATCACGCTGTCGATGGACGGCAAGGCCAACCGCCTCGCCGCGCTCATCCGGTCCAACCTGGGGATGGCGATGCAGGGGCTGGCCGTCGTGCCGCTGTTCGCCGGCTTCGACCTGCCCACCGGCGGCGGGCGCATCTTCTCCTATGACGTCACCGGCGGCCGGTACGAGGAGACGGCGTTCCACGCGGCCGGTTCCGGCTCGCTGTTCGCCCGCGGCGCGTTGAAGAAGCTCTACCGCGAGGGCCTGTCGGCCCGCGAGTGTACGACCGCGACGATCCAGGCACTGTACGACGCCGCCGACGACGACTCAGCGACCGGCGGCCCGGACCTGGCCCGGCGGATCTTCCCGATCGTCGCGGTGGTATCCGCGGACGGGTACCGGCGCATGGACGACGCAGAGACCGGCGCGATCGCCGACGAGGTCGTGGCCAGCCGCATGGCCCGCCCCGACGGCCCGGCCGCGTCCCTGACCTGAACCACCGCCGCCGAGAGGGTTCGCCCGTGACGACTCCGTTCTACGTCTCGCCTGAGCAGCTGATGAAGGACCGGGCCGACTTCGCCCGCAAGGGCATCGCCCGCGGACGCAGCGTCGTGGTCCTGCAGTACGCCGACGGAATCGCCTTCGTGGCGGAGAACCCCAACTCCTCGCTGCACAAGATCAGCGAGATCTACGATCGGATCGCGTTCGCCGCGGTCGGCCGCTACAACGAGTTCGAGAACCTGCGCATCGCCGGGGTCCGCCTCGCCGACCTGCGCGGATACTCCTACGACCGCGCGGACGTGACCGGCCGGGGCCTGGCCAACGCTTACGCCCAGACGCTGGGGACCATCTTCTCCTCCGGCGGCGAGAAGCCCTACGAGGTCGAGATCTTCGTCGCCGAGGTCGGTGACCGGGTCGAGGACGACCAGATCTACCGGCTCACCTACGACGGCTCGGTCGGGGTGGAGGAGGGCTACGCGGTGATGGGCGGGTCCGCGGAGCAGGTCAGCAGCTACCTCGGCCAGCACTACCGGCCCGGCCTGTCGCTCGCCGAGGTCGTCACCCTGGCCGCCGACGCGCTCGGCCACGACGGGCAGCAGGTACGCCAGCTGCCGGCCGAGGCGCTGGAGGTGGCCGCGCTGGACCGGACCCGTACGCAGCCGCGCAAGTTTCGCCGGGTCCGCGGGGAGCAGCTGGCCCGGATCTACTCGCCACCGGCGACCGC
>JALYMZ010000031.1 GCA_030773435.1 Actinomycetota bacterium
TGGAGATCTTGTTCATGCGGTCGGCGAACGGGTCGCCGGCGCGTCCGGGCCAGGCGGCAGCCATCACCTGCCACGTGCGCCGGCCGAACAGCAGCGCGTCGGTCGTCGCCAGGCCCTCGTCGATCACTCCTTCTCGTCGGGTGGCCCGGGCGGGCCGGTCGGCAGGTAGGACTCGCGGCGTCCGGCCAAATCATCGCCCGGCCGGACCCGGCGTGCACCGGCTGCCCTACAGCCCGGTCACCGCGAGTCCGGCTAGGCAGCTTCGCCAGTGACCGCCGGGCGGCCACGTGGCACGTTGCCCGCGACCGGTTCGCCGAGTGGAACCGGCCCGAACACCGCGAGACGATCCGGCTGGTTCCCGGCAGGCGCCGGATCAGCGCGCACGGGGTTCCGCCACACGTTCGCACCGCACTCGGTGACCGTGGTCCGCATCCCGGCCAGGTGTGCCGGCGGCAGTGCTGCACGTGACCGGGCGGCTGGGCTGCCGGGGCGGCCCCGCATCCGGCCGCTCAGTGCGGGCGCCAGGCCTCGTCGTCGGCGGTGCGGGCCGCCACCGCGTCCGGCAGCCGGCCGCCGGCCAGCTCCTCCAGGCTGACCTGCTCGAACACGTCCCGCAGGCTGCTGCGCGCGGCGATCCAGACGTGCTGCAGCACGGTCGCCGCGGCGTTGTAGCTCACCGCCTCCGGACGCAGCCCGTAGACGCTGACCAGCGGCCCGTCGACCGCCCGGATCACGTCGGCCACCGAGATCTCGGCTGCCGGTCGCGCCAGCAGCCACCCCCCCGCCGGTCCGCGCTGGCTGCGCACGAAGCCGGCACGTCGCAGGTCGGCGAGAATCGATTGCAGGAAACCGTGCGGGATTTGCTGGCGCCGGCCGAGTTCCTCGGCCGAAATGGCCCCGGCCTGCGGGGCGGCGGCCATCTCGATCAGCGCGCGCAGCGCGTAGTCCGACTTGGCCGACACCCGCATGGCACCCGAGTCTGACAGACCCGGTGGCCGGGGCGAGGCGCCTGCGGGCGCCCACGCAACGGTCATGCGACCGCCTGCTCCAGCGCGACCGCCTCGCGCCGCGACGCGCGCTCGGCGGCGACCGCGGAGGCGATCAGCGACAGCCACAGCAGCGCCAGCGCGGCGATGATCACCCACAGCACCGTCGAGGTCTCGTCGAGGCCGACCCAGCTCTCCAGGACGGTCTTGACGTTGGTCATGATGATCAGCCCGCCAGCCGCAACCGCGAGCACGCGCGCCGGCATCCGGCGGACGAGCCATGCCGCCAGCGGCGCGGCCAGCACACCGCCGGCCAGCAGCGCGGCCGCCCACCGGTAGTTGATGCCCTCGCTGCCGAGTGCGAACAGGAACCCCAGCGACGCGCCGACGGCGACGACGAACTCCGAGGTGTCGATCGACCCGACCACCTTGCGCGGCTCCAGGCGCCCCGACGACAACAGCGACGTCGTGCCCACCGGCCCCCACCCGCCGCCACCGACGGCGTCCAGCGCACCCGCGACCAGGCCGAGCGGCGCGAGGAACCGTGCCGTCAACCTGCCGCTGAACTGCGGCCGGCGACCACCGAGCCGCAGGAACCGGTAGATGACGTAGCCGCCCAGCCCGGCCAGCAGCAGCGCCACCCACGGCTTCGCGGTATCGGCCGGCAGGCTCACCAGGAACGTCGCCCCGACGAACGCGCCGATTCCGCCGGGCACGGCGAGGATGCCGACCGTACGCCAGTCGACGTTGCCGAACTTCCAGTGCGCGGCGCCGGAGGCGAGCGTCGTACCGACTTCGGACAGATGCACGGCCGCGGATGCCGCCGCGGGGGCGATCCCGGCCGCCAGCAACAGGCTCGAGGACGTCACGCCGTACGCCATGCCGAGTGAGCCGTCGACGAGCTGCGCCAGCAGCCCGATCACGCCGAGGACGATGAGGTTGCGCATCCGACGAGACCTTTCAGGAGTAACTACACTTGTCTAGTAGACTAGGTGGGTCTCGCGGTCGGCGCAAACTACGGGTCTCGTACGGCGTGTCGTCCGGCGCCGACAGGCCTGACTCGCCCGGTGGCACGCTGAGTCCACGCAACCGTGGACGACGGAGATCGCGAAGGGCCGACTCAGCGCCAGCAGCCACGAAGCCGGGGGACCAGGCGGTGGTCACGACACCCCCTCGAGCCTCCCCCCACTGGCCGCGCATGGGCGTCGCTTAGGAGGATCTCAGCTCTCTGACGTACAAGATCCGCCTAAGCGGGGCCGGCACCACCGCATGGGAGAGCCCCAGTGCTTGGCGAGGTCGGCCGGAAGGTGATTGGCGCGCGCTGAGGATAGGGGTCAGGTGACCGCCGGGCCGGCGTCCGAGGACCCCGACAGGTCCTTGAGCAGCTCGTGACAGCGCTTGGCACGGGCGGAGTCCTCGCTCATCACCTGCCGAAAGAAGTCCGCGATGTCGCCGCGCCCGGCGTTCTCGGCGTCACGTACGTACTGGCCGTAGTCGTGGCCGGCCTTGAGCGAGTGGTACTGCACCGAGATGAGGTCGAACGTGACGTCAGCGAAACCGGTCTCTCCGGTGGCCATGGCACCTCCTGGGTCGTTGCGGATCAGTTGACGCGCCTTCCATACCCGGCGCCGGAGATCCATGCGCGTGGCGCCGCGGCATGCGCCGCCGTACGGCACCAAGTAGTGGCATCGTGGAGACAAGGCCGTTGTCGCCTACCAGAAGGAGCACCCGATGGGCATCGGCTTGGGCATCATCCTCATCGTCTTGGGCGCGATCCTCATGTGGGCTCTGCAGCTCGACCTGGACTTCGTCGACGACGA
>JALYMZ010000032.1 GCA_030773435.1 Actinomycetota bacterium
AGCGGGCTGTTCGAGACCTCGGGGCACCTGCCGTACTACGCGGACACCATGTTCTCGCCCATGGACCTGGAGAACGCGCAGTACTACCTCAAGGCCATGAACTGCCCGATGCACAACCTGATCTACCGGTCGCGCGGGCGGTCCTACCGGGAGCTGCCGCTGCGCTTCTTCGAGTTCGGCTCGGTCTACCGCTACGAGAAGTCCGGCGTCGTCCATGGCCTGACCCGGGTCCGGGGGATGACCCAGGACGACGCGCACATTTACTGCACCCGTGAGCAGATGGGCGACGAGCTGGAGTCGCTGCTGGGCTTCGTGCTCGGCCTGCTACGCGACTACGGCCTCGACGACTTCTACCTGGAGCTGTCCACCCGCGACCCGGACAAGTCGGTCGGCAGCGCGGAGGCGTGGGAGGAGGCCACCGCGACGCTGCGCCAGGCGGCCGAGGAGTCCGGGCTCGACCTGGTGCCGGACCCCGGTGGCGCCGCCTTCTACGGCCCCAAGATCTCGGTGCAGGCACGCGACGCGATCGGCCGGACCTGGCAGATGTCGACGATCCAGCTCGACTTCAACCTGCCCGAGCGCTTCGACCTGGAGTACACCGCGCCGGACGGGTCGCGGCAGCGGCCGGTGATGGTGCACCGCGCGCTGTTCGGATCGATCGAGCGGTTCGTCGGCGTCCTCACCGAGCACTACGCCGGCGCGTTCCCGCCGTGGCTGGCGCCGGTGCAGGTGGTCGCCATCCCCGTCGCCGAGCGGCACGTGGACTACCTCGAGGACGTCGCGAACACGCTGCGGGCCCGTGGCATCCGGGTCGAGGTCGACACCGGCGACGACCGGATGCAGAAGAAGATCCGCACCGCACAGACCCAGAAGGTCCCGTTCATGCTCATCGCCGGCGACCGCGACGTGGAGGACAAGGCGGTCTCGTTTCGGTACCGCGACGGTACCCAGGACAACGGGGTCCCGGTCGGCGACGCGGTCGAGCGCATCGTGGACGCCGTCCGCCGCCGGGTCCACGTATGACCCCGGCCGAACCCCACCGTCCAGGTCCGCCCCGGCCCGGCTCGCCGTACGACCCACCCGGAGGGCTGGAGGAGCAGCCCGGCGTGGGTCCCCGCGACGCGTTCCAGCGGCTGTGGACCCCGCACCGGATGGCCTACATCCGCGGGGAGAACAAGCCGCACGGCACCGGTGCCGGCGAGGGCTGCCCGTTCTGCGCGATCCCGACGCTCGACGACGACGAGGGGCTCGTGGTCGCGCGCCGGGACGTCGCGTACGCCGTGCTCAACCTCTACCCGTACAACTCCGGGCACCTCATGGTCTGCCCGTACCGGCACGTCGCCGACCTCACCGACCTCGACGCCGCCGAGACCTTCGAGGTGACCGAGCTGACCAAGCAGGCAATGGTGGCGCTGCGGTCGGCCACCGGCGCCCAGGGTTTCAACATCGGCATGAACCAGGGCACGCTCGCCGGAGCGGGGATCGCCGCGCACCTGCACCAGCACGTCGTGCCGCGCTGGGGCGGCGACACCAACTTCATGCCGGTCGTCGGGCACACCCGGGTGCTGCCGCAGCTGCTGCGCGACACCCGGGCGCTGCTCGCCGACGCCTGGCCGTCGTCCTAGGCCGGAGC
Organism: Actinomycetota bacterium; assembly: GCA_030773435.1. Lineage (GTDB taxonomy): Bacteria > Actinomycetota > Actinomycetes > Propionibacteriales > Nocardioidaceae > JALYMZ01. Next base: position 1,634 of record JALYMZ010000032.1, read on the forward strand.
CGGTTCCGCAGCGACCACCTCGGACGCCGGTGCCGTCAGGCCGAGGTCTCCTTGACCTTCGCCATCAGGTGCGCCGGCATCGGCTCGTAGCGCCGGAACTGGCGAGTGAACGTCCCGGTCCCGTGGCTCATCGAGCGCAGGTCGATGGCGTAGCGCACGATCTCGGTCTGCGGCACCTCCGCCTTGATCATGGTGCGGCCCCGCCCCACCGGTTCGGTGCCGAGGACCCGCGCCCGCCGACCGGACAGGTCACCCATCACGGTGCCGACGTAGTCGTCGTCGACGAGGACGCTGACCTCGTCGTACGGCTCGAGCAGCACCACGTCGGAGTGCTCCGCGGCGTCGCGCAGCGCCAGTGCACCGGCGGTCTGGAACGCCATGTCGGAGGAGTCGACGCTGTGCGCCTTGCCGTCGACCAGCGTGACCTGCAGGTCCACCACCGGGTAGCCGGCGACGACCCCCTGCCCGAGCTGCGCGCGCACCCCCTTCTCGACGCTGGGGATGAACTGCCGGGGCACGGCGCCGCCCACCACCTTGTCGAGGAACGCGAACCCCTCCCCGCCGGGCAGTGGTTCGACCTCGATGTCGCAGACGGCGTACTGGCCGTGACCGCCGGACTGTTTCACGTGCCGACCGTGGCCGCGGGCCGGTCGGGTGAACGTCTCGCGCAGCGGCACCCGTAGCTCCACCGGGTCGACCTTGACGCCGTACCGGTTCTCCAACCGGTCGAGCACGACGTCGACGTGCGCCTCGCCCATGCACCACAGCACCAGCTGGTGCGTCTCGGCGTTGTGCTCGATGCGCAGGGTCGGATCCTCGGCGGCGAGCCGGGCCAACCCCTGGGAGAGCTTGTCCTCGTCGGCCTTGGCATGTGCCTCGACGGCGACCGGCAGCAGCGGCTCCGGCATCGCCCACGGCTCCATCACCAGCGGCTGGTCCTTGGCGGACAGGGTGTCACCGGTCTCGGCCCGGCTGAGCTTGGCGACCGCGACGATGTCGCCGGCGATCGCCTGCGTCACGGTGCGCTGGGTCTTGCCGAGCGGTGACGACAGCGCGCCGATCCGCTCGTCCTCGTCGTGGTCCTCGTGCCCGCGGCCGCCGTAGAACTGCGAGGAGTGGCCGGACACGTGCACCACCGCGTCGGGACGCAGCGTGCCGGAGAACACCCGCACCAGGCTGATCCGGCCGACGTAGGGGTCGGAGGTCGTCTTCACCACCTCGGCGAGCAGCGGCCCGGCGGGGTCACAGCTCAGGTCCGTGACGCTCTTGCCCGCGGTGGTGTAGACGGCGGGCAGCGGGTGTTCGGACGGCGACGGGAACGCGCTGGTCATGACCTCGAGCAGCTCGGAGGTGCCGACGCCGGTGGTGGCGCACACGGGTACGACGGGAAAGAACGTCGCCCGGGCGACCGCGGTCTCGAGGTCGTCGATGAGTAGCTGGACGTCGACGTCCTCGCCGGACATGTAGCGGTCCATGAGCGTCTCGTCCTCGGACTCCTCGATGATGCCCTCGATCAGCGCCCCGCGGGCGGCCTCGATCTCCAGCGCCTCGTCGTCGTCGGGCGCGCGGACCGAGCGATGACCGTCGGCGTACTCGGAGACCTGCTGCGACAGCAGCCCCGCCAGGGCGTTGTCGCCGATGGGCAGGTACAGCGGCAGCACCTTGTCGCCGAACGCCTCCTGGGCGGCGGCGAGCACACCGGGATAGTCGGCGCGTGCGTGGTCGAGCTTGGTCACCACGACAGCACGTGGCATCCCGACCGACTCGCACTCCTGCCACACCGCCTTGGTGGCGCCGTCGACGCCCTCGCTGGCCGCGACGACGAACAGGGCGCAGTCGGCGGCCCGCAGCCCGGCACGCAGCTCGCCGACGTAGTCGGCGTAGCCGGGGGTGTCGAGGATGTTGACCTTGATGCCGTCGTGCGCCAACGGCGCGAGGGACAGCCCGATGGACCGCTGCTGGCGGTGCTCGGCGTCCTCGAAGTCGCTCACCGTGGAGCCATCCTCGACCCGTCCGGGTCGGTTCAGGACGCCGGTGGCGACCAGCAAGGCTTCAGCAAGCGTGGTCTTGCCGGCACCGGAGGGGCCGACCAGCACGACGTTGCGGACAGCGTCGGGCCGGTCGGCCGTCGGCGCATTGCCGGCGGCTCCGCCTGGGTTGTGGATCCTGTCCGCCATGAGTCCTCCCGAAGGTGCCGTCGGTGCCGCCGCCAGCCGGGTAGCCCCGACCCCGGGCGTGCTACCACCTTTCACCCGGCGCGCGTGCACGCACAAGGGGTGCTCGGCCTCCGGCGCCCGGACCGGGGACGCCTCGGTGAGCCGACGGCGCGGGTGTGCGGCCCGGCTGGTCCCGCGACCACTGCGGTGATCGACGGCTGGCCGGGCCACCGGAGTCGACGCCGCCGCGGCGCTGAGGAGGGTTTCAGCTCTATCGCGCACAAAATCCTGCTAGGCGGCCGGCGAGCCGCGCCTCCGAGTCGGCCGGCGAGCCGGGCCTCCGAGTCGGCCGGCCCCATGGCCTGCACGCCGCTGCGCGGGCTCGCCGGCGCAGCGACCCGTTGAGCCCAGCGACCTCGTTGCGCGCAGCGCCCACGGCGCCTGGGCCGACGTGGTCGCGTCATTGTGCAGCGCGGCCATGCGCTGCGCCGCTAGCATCGCCGTACTCGACCCTGCGGGGAGGGACCAGCGACGGCCGAATCAGGGGACTTCGCCACCGACCATGCTCGACCGTTTCCGTCAGTTCTGGACCACGCTGTTCGCGCCGCTGGCCCGGCTGCTCCTGCGCCTCGGTGTCAGCCCGGACGTGGTCACGGTGGTCGGCACGGTCGGCGTGGTCGCCGGTGCTCTGCTGTTCTTTCCCCAGGGGCGGTTCGTCGAGGGGGTCCTCGTGGTGAGCGTCTTCGTCTTCTCCGACCTCGTCGACGGGCACATGGCCCGGCTGTCCGGGCGCTCCTCAACCTGGGGTGCGTTCCTCGACTCGACCCTGGACCGCGTCGGCGACGCGGCGATCTTCGGCGGTCTGGTGCTGTGGTTCGCCGGCGCCGGGGACTCGCCGTGGTTGGCGTCACTGGCGCTGTACGACCTCGTCGTCGGCAACCTCACGTCCTACGCTCGCGCCCGCGCCGAGGCGCTGGGGATGCAGGCGAAGGTCGGCATCGCCGAGCGCGCCGACCGGCTGACGCTGATCCTGGTCGCGACGTTCTTCTCCGGCCTGCTCGACCTCACCGTTCTCCTCGTGGTAGCGCTGGCCGTGCTGGGCATGGCGAGTACGGCCACGGTCGTGCAGCGGATGGTCGTCGTGCACCGTCAGGCGTCGCGCGGGTGAACGGGCGGACGTGAGCAACCGGGCCGTGGACGCGGGGTACGCGTTCGGCTGGGCGGCGACCCGGCGCCTGCCGGAGCCGGTGGTGCAGGCCGCGTTCGCGCAGCTGGCCGACCACTTCTGGCGGCGACGCGGAAGTGCGGTACGCCGGTTGGAGGC
>JALYMZ010000033.1 GCA_030773435.1 Actinomycetota bacterium
GCCGGGCCAGGGTGGGGTGCTGGTGCAGGCGGCGGCGCTGGCCGAGACGCCGGCGGGCCCGGCGGCCGGGTCGCCGGTGCGGTTGCACGACACGGTCAGCGGCTCCTGGCTGCGGGTCTACGGCAGGACCGCGGACGCCGACCCGACCGTCGTCCGTGCGGTGCTGCAAGGGCCGGCTCAGGTCGTGTTCGCCGAGGTATCCGGCGTCGCCGGTGCGCTCGCCATCGGGCGGGCGGTGGTGACCGGGCCGTGGCTGGGGTTGTCCGCCGTCGAGGTGGTGCCGGCACACCGTCGGCGCGGGCTGGGCCGGGCCGTGGTGGACGCGCTGCTGCGGTGGGGCGTCGCGCGGCAGGCGCGGTGGGCCTACCTGCAGGTCGCGCCGGACAACGTCGCGGCGCTGGGCCTGTACGCCGGGTACGGCTTCACGACGCACCACCGCTACTGCTACCTGCGGCCGGGCTGACCGCTACCGCTACCGGGCTGACCGCGCTTGGCTTTCCTCGGGTCCGGGCGGCAGCGCACCGTGTCGGCCGCGATGTACGTCACCGGGTACCGCTCGGTCTTGACGCGCTCGCCGCCGCGGTAGAAGTGGCGGTACACGTCGACGTCGAACCCCCGGTAGCCGACCTGCTCGACGCACCGTTTGGAGGTGTCGTAGCGCACGTCCGGCTTGGTGAAGTCGTGCCGCTTCGACCGCCCCGCGCGGATCGTCCAGTACTTGGTGCTCCACATCCGCACGTGGGTCTCACCAGGCTCGGAACGGGTGCTGGGCACCACCCAGGCCTCGATGAGCACGCCGTACGGCGTGTCGTTCTGGAAGCGCAGGTCGATAGCGCCCCAGGCCACGGTGGCCTCCCGACCCATCGGGTAGCGGTCGATGTAGAAGCTATGCGGCTCGTGCTCGACGTCGCGCAGGCCGGCGAAGAAGGCGGCGTTGTACAGCGTGGTGGCCAGCTGGGACACGCCGCCGCCGAGATCCTCGACCAGGACGCCGTCCTGGATGACGAAGCCCGCGGTGAACCCGTTCTCGACCGTGCGCTCCCCCACCGTGTCGTTGAGGCTGAACGTCTCGCCCGGCTCCAGCAGCGTGCCGTCGACCAGCTGCGCGGCCCGGCTGATGTTGACGTTGCGGTAGCGGGCGTGCAGGTAGTACGTCGTGAACTCGCTGACGAGCTCCGTGACGCCGAGCCGGCGTACCTCGGCGGTGGTGACGTCCGGCCGCGCGGGGGCGGCCTTGAGGGTGATCGCCCGGTCTGCACCCCGCTCGGTCAGCACCGACAGCAGCTGATCGGCGACGTCACCGGGTGCCACGGTGCTGCCGCGGCGGCTGGGCGCCACCACCGGACGGCCGCGGCGAATTACGACGGTGGCGTCGACCGGCTCGCGACCCAGTCGGTGCACCGTGTCGGCGATGCGGGTCAGCAGGACGTCGGCGTCCAGGCGCGGTTCGAGGCCGCCGTCCACGCTGACCATGCTCAGAGCCGGCCCGAACTGCTCCGGCGTGATGCGGACGCTGCGGTCGGCTGCGCGCACCACCACCGGCGCCGACATCGCCGGCTCGGCGAACGACTCCAGCGCCGCGTCGACCTCGTCCGCGCTCATCTCCGGCTCGACGGGCGCGACCGGGAGCTGGAAGCTCGGCTGCTCGCTGAGGTAGGCCGCGAGCAGCGCGTCTGCGGCGCGCGCGGTGTCGAGCGCCTGGCCCGGCTGCGGGTGGCGGGCGTGCGCCTGTCCGCCGGAGAACGTCACGCTGCCCTGCACCGGCGCCCGGTCGACGCGGCGGGCCACCCGGTCCAGCCGCTCGGCGAGCCGGGCCCGGTCGACCTGCACCACGGGGTCCAGGTCGTCGCCGCCGGTGAGCACCTCCAGCATGCGCGACGGGTCCAGGCTGCGCCCGCCACCGGCGGCGGCCACCGTCGCCTCGACGTCGACGGTGAGCCCGGCGGCGCGCGGGTGGATACGGAAGCGCTGGCCATCGAAGGTGGCGGTCACCGGCTCGAGGCTGCGTGGGACCAGCTCGTCCTCCAGCCGCTCCTGCGCCGCCGCCGGACGCAACCCGCCGATGGAGACGCCGGCCACGTCGACGGTGCGCGGCACCCGGTCGCTGGTGAAGAAGTAGGCGGCCGCGTACAGCCCGCCCAGCAGCACCAGCAGCAGCGCGACGAACGCGACGGCGAATCCCAGGCCGCCCCGCCGGATGCCAGGGTCCACCGAGCCGCGACTACGGGTGAGGCGCACCCCGGAAGTGTAGGTCGCAGGTTGTCCGCCGGCTGCCGGATGAGTCCGGGCGGGCGAGTCCCGACAGCTCGGCGGTGGGCAGGTCAGCGGTCGCCGAGCTCGCCGCGGAAGTACAGCAGCGGCGCCGCCGGTGCCGGGTCGACGTCGAGGCCCAGCACCTGGCCCACGACGATCGTGTGGTCACCGCCGTCGTACGTCTGCCACGTGCGGCACTCCAGCCGGCACAGCGCCCCCTCGAGCAGCGCCACGCCGGTGTGCCGGCCACGCGCGTACGGGACCGAGTCCAGCTGCCCGGCCAGCGGCCTGCCGCGGGTGGACAGCCAGCGGGCAACGTCCACCTGTCCCCGCGCCAGCACCGACACCCCCCACCGGCGGCTCAGCGCGATGGCCTGGTGGAAGCGCGTCGACTTGTCCACGCAGACCAGGACCAGCGGCGGGTCCAGCGACACCGACGTGAACGCGCTCGCGGTCATGGCGTGGTCGACACCGCCGAGGAGTGTCGAGACCACGGTCACGCCGCTGGCGAACCGGCTCATCGCGGCCCGGAAGTCGTCCGGCCGCGGCCCGCTCACCGCCGACCAGCCGTGCGGGTCGCGCGCCGGTCCCGCTCGCGCTCCGCGCGCAGAGGCTGGCATCGGCCGCCGTCAGCCCAGTCCGGCGAACAGGTCGCTCTCGAGACCGGTGGCCGGGTCCGGTTCGCCCGGTCGGCCCTTGGCCAGCCGGTAGTACTCCTCGGCCCACACCTCGTTGCCGAGGTTGTTCGACAGCGCGAAGAACGGGCCGTCGACGCTGATCTGCGTTGCGTGCGCGCGCATCGCCGCTAGCTTCGCCACCACGAAGTCCGTGCCGTCGACCCGCGCGGTGAGCTGGTCGTCCTCGACCGCGAACGGCGGCAGCTCGCCATCGGGGTCGAGCCCCTCGAACGTCGTCGCGTCACCGGCTACGCGCAGCCGGCGCAGTCCCTCCCGCAGCCGGCGCGCCGACACCGCGGTCCAGTAGACCTTGGGCACGTCCCACGCCGCGCCGAGGTCGAGCCGGTACGACGGCACGGCGGCGAGCGCCGTGGCGTACGTCGCGACCCGATGCGCCTGGATGTGGTCCGGATGCCCGTAGCCGCCGAACTCGTCGTACGTCACCAGCACCTGCGGCCGCACCTCCCGCAACACGGAGAGGAGCTCGTCGGCGGCCTCGCGCAGGTCGGCACGCCAGAAGCAGTCCGGCCGGTCGTTGGCGGGCGTGCCCATCATCCCGGAGTCGCGGTAGCGGCCCGGTTTACCGAGGAACCGGTGGTGCCGGACTCCGAGCTGCTGCATGGCGGTGGCCAGCTCGCCGATGCGGTGCTCGCCCAGCCGGTCCTCCTGCTGGGGCCCGATGTGCTCGAGCTCGGGGACGAGCACCTCCCCCTCCTCGCCGAGCGTGCACGTGACCAGGGTGACGGCGACACCGGCGGCAGCGTACTTCGCCATCGTGGCGCCGTTGTTGATCGACTCGTCGTCGGGGTGTGCGTGCACGAGGACCATCCGCCGCGCCGGCTCAGGCATGGCGGCCAGCGTAGTGGCGACCGGTGCGGAGGCCCCCGCGCTGCGCCCGCCCGGGCCTCCACCTGTCGCTTTCCGCCAGGCCGCCGCGTCAGTCAGGATGCCGGGCGAGCGCGTCCGCCACCGCCGCGAAGGCCTGGTGGAAGTCAGCCAGCCGCTGGTCGATGTGGTGGAGCACTCCGGTCTCGACCAGTGCCAGCATCCCGGGGTCACCGTGCGCCGCACCGGTGCTGATCTTGCGCCGGGACGCGCGCACCCGAGGGACCGCCCGCTGCAGGATCGCCGCTGGCGCCACGCCGCCGTACGCCTGTGCCATGGCGGCCAGCCGGCTCGCCACGCGCTCCGGTGACAGGTCCGCGCCGAACAGCGGCACGTTGTTCCACGCCGCGAACGCGAGGTCGTCGAGGGGATGGCCGGGCCCGGCGACGTCCCAGTCGAAGACACCGGTGAGCTGCTCGCCGACGAAGGCCAGGTTGTACCAGCCGACGTCGTGGTGGCACACGATCGAGCCGGCCGGCAGACGCTGGGTCCCTAACCGCCACCGGACCACGCCGGCGGGTCGGAAGCCGCGTACGGCGTCGTGGAACCGGCGCAGCCACCGCGTCGCCGACATCAGCTGCGCCTGGCTGAGGTCGCGGACCACCTGGCCGGGCAGGTAGGTGAGCACCTCGCGGCCACGTCGGTCATGCCCCAGCACCCGAGGGACGGCGTCCAGGCCGGTGGCGGCCAGGTATTCGAGGAGGGCATGCACCGCCGGTGTCCACGGGCCGGTCGGCCGGCGCACCGTAGCACCGATTCGCGCGGCCCCGCCGACGTTGCCGCCGGGCAGCGGCGTCCCGTCCAGCAGCAGCTCGCGCAGGATCGGCAGGAACGGCCGGTCTGCCGGCAGCCACGCAACGTCGTCCAGCTCCTCGGGGGCGAGCCAGCGAAGTGCGTCGTGCTCGAACGGAGTCGGTTCCCCACGAAGCAGCCGGGCCACATGGATCTGCAGCCGGTGACCCGGCCGCAGCAGGGTTGCACCGGGGACCCGGCCGGTGACCTCGATGTCGCAGCCCAGCTCCTCTCGCACCTCGCGGGCGCAGGCCTGCTCCGGCGTCTCGCCGGCATGGACCTTGCCGCCGGGGAACTCCCAGCCGCCGGCGAGCTCCACCGGGGCGGACCGGCGGGCGGCGAGCAGCCGGCCCCCGGCGGTGATCGCCGCTCCGACCACGGTCACCGCAGCGGACGTCTCCACGAGAGGTCAGCGTCTCCACGACGGCCCGACCGCACACCGGCCCCGCCAGGCAGCCACGGCCTCGAACGGAGGATCTTGACGGTTTCTTGATCGAGGCTGAACCGGTTCTTGCCGGTCCCTCAAGGTCGCCGCTGCACAGTTCTGGTCAACACCGGCCACAAACTGAACCGCCTGTAAGTGTTCGGGGCGGCTTGGCCTGGGGCTGGCTGGCAGGGTTAGCTACGGCGGAGAGTTCCGCGACGAGGTCGCACACGCGCTGAGCCGCCACCGGCACGGCCGCGGCCACATGAGGGCTTAGCACTTCGTCAAAGTCATCGCACGACTCCGGCTGGCAGCCGACCACCAGGACGCGCTCCGGCAGCACTCCGGCCGCCCTCGCGATGCGCAGGATCCGCGACGGCTCGGCGAGGTGCATGTCCGCGAGCTGCGCAAGCCATTCGTCAAAGGTCGGCGTCGCGATGTCGGGCACCTCTGGGACCAGCACGAACACCGTACCGGGCGCGGCACCTCGCTCGACAGCGTCGACGATCACCAATGCGCCGTAGCCGTCCATCAGCTGGTGCACGATGCCGATTCCTCCGATGCCCGTCTCGATGAGCTCAGCTGCCTCCGGGAGCTCGCCGTCGAGTGCGGCAGCGACGGCGGGGCCGAAGCCGTCGTCGCCGCGCAAGGCGTTGCCGACGCACGCGACGAGCACGCGCGGTCCGCTCACGTGCCGCAGCCGCCGGCCTGGGATCCGCAGCCGCCGCTCGACCCGCAGGTGCCCGCCTCACTCCCCTGAGCGCCGACGCGCAGGGCCGACACGGGGATCAGCACGGGCGCCGATCGCTGCAGAGGCTCGCGGTGCGTATGTGCCGCGCCAGCGGGTTCCAAGCGGACGAATTCCGGCAAGCTCGCGCGCAGGGCCTGCTCGACCAGGTCGTTGAGCGCAGCGGGTGACCCCGAGCAGGACGGGCAGGCGCCGAGCAGCCGTACGTTGACGACGCCATCCTCGGCGGCGATGACCTCGAGGCGACCACCGTGCGACGCGACGTACGGCTGCAGCTCGGCGACGGCTGCCTCGGCGCGCGCCCGCAAGTCGTCCTCGTCCTCGTCATGTGCTTCGTAGAGCTCGAACAGCAGCGCGACGTGCGGGTTGGTCAGCGCGTCGTCACGCAGCCCGTGCGCGTCGAGCAGCGCGCCCAGCTGTTCCAGGGCGCCGCGGTGGATCGTGTCGACAGCGCGCAGGACGTCGATGAGCCGGGCCTGGATCGCCTCGTCGGGGTGCTGCTCGAACGCGCGGACCAGGTCGTCGAGTCGCTCGAGCGCGGCGACGACCTGCGCGGGGAGCCGTCCCGCACCGTCCGTCACGGTGACTCCCCGCTGCCATGGGACCACCAACCCCAGCCGACCGCGTCCAGCGGCTGCAGTCCCTGCGGCATCGCGGCCACGAGCGCCACCGTGACGGCGTAGAGTTGCGTCCCGAGCACCAGCTGCAGTGGGCCCCACACTCCGAGCGCCGCCCCGAACGGACCGGGCTCGAGGAACGACACGCCGGCCAGTTGGCTGACGGCGCCGAGCACGGGCACCAGAACCCCGGTGAGGACGAACAGCCCCAGCCCGAAGATGGTTCCGCGCATGAGAGCACCGCGGAAGGTGAAGCGGCTCCCTGGCGCGAACGGCCACAGTGCGGCCAGCACCAGCGGCAGGACGAGGATCCCGGCGACCAGGAACAGGGTGTGCCCCGCGGTGAACACCGTCGACCGGTCGCCCGAGAAGACGCCGCCGATCAGCTCGGGCAGGTCGACGACCGCGACACCCAGCGACGAGGTCAGTCGCAACGCCGCCATCAGCAGGACCGTGCCCGTGAAGCCGCCCAGCAGCATGACGGGGAACAGCGAAGGGTGCGGCTTGTACAGCAGCGGCTGGTCGACCACGGCTGCCTCCTCATCTGCTCGTCGGGACGCGCACCGGTGCCGAGACCTCGTGCCGGACGAGCTCGACGGCCCGGGGCAGCAGCGCCCGCGCCGCGGCGCTGAGCTCGTCGCCGGTCGTTCCCGGGACCGGCTCGAGCTCGACGGCGACGACGTCGTCGGGGAGCGCCCCGAAGTGGCGGCCGATGACGAGCAGATGGTCGAGGTCGACCACCCCGGCGCCCGCTTCGTACATGCGGTCCTGGACGTCCTGCGGGTCCGGCACGCCCGTCCCGCAGTCGAACCGGTACAGCCGGCCGGGCTCGCGGCCGCGCTCGCTCGCGCCGATCAGCACGGCCCGCTCGTACGGCGGGTCGGCGTCGGCGAGGTCCATCGCCACGTGCAGCGCTCCGTAGGCGAGGTCGAGCACGTCCACCCCGGGCGGCCAGTCGAGCCCGCTGAGCGCGTCCGAGGCGAGGAGCGCGAAGGAGCCGTCGCCGAACCAGCGGTAGCCGACGCCACCGACCAGGACGCGGTCGGGCGGTGCCGCGTTCACTCGGCCCCGCATGCGCACGTCGTGGCATCGCGGATGATCATGTTGTCGCCGTTCGCGACGTGCACCGTGCACGGCATGCAGGGGTCGAACGAGCGGATCGCCCGGAAGATGTCGATGCCGGTGAAGTCCTCGCCTGAGTCGAACTCCTCGAGGATCGGCGTGTTCATCACGGCCTCCTCGTAGGGGCCGACCTGCCCGAACGGGTCGACGGGCGAGGCGTTGAACGTCGACGGCGTGATGATCTGGTAGTTCGTCAGGACGCCCTTGTCCATGACCAGGTGGTGGGTGAGGTAGCCGCGCCCGGCCCCCCAGAAGCC
>JALYMZ010000034.1 GCA_030773435.1 Actinomycetota bacterium
CTCCAGCCGCGCGGCGCCCAGCAGCGCCCGGGCCGGCTTGGCGAAGCCGGCGGCGAAGAAGACGCAGTCGCCGGGCTTGGCGCCGACGTGGTCCGCCAGCCCGGCCCGCTCCGCCTCCGACAGGTTCTTGGCGATCGGGCCGCCGAGGTCGCCATCGGCGCCGACGAGGACGTAGGCCAGGCCGCGGGCGCCGCGCTGCCGGGCCCAGTCCTGCCAGGCGTCCAGCTGCTTGCGGGACTGCTCGGCGCCGCCCGGCATCACCACCGCACCGACGTACGGCGCCTGGAACACCCGGAACGGCGTGTCGGCGAAATAGTCGGTGCACTCCACCAGCTCCTGGCCCATCCGCAGGTCCGGCTTGTCGGTGCCGAACCGGGCCATCGCCTCGGCGTAGGTCATCCGCGGCACCGGCCGCGGGACGTCGTACCCGACCAGGCGCCACACCGCGGCGCGGACCTCCTCGCGCAGCGCGATGACGTCGTCCTGGTCGACGAAGCTCATCTCCACGTCGAGCTGGGTAAACTCCAGCTGCCGGTCCGCGCGGAAGTCCTCGTCGCGGTAGCACCGGGCGATCTGGAAGTAGCGCTCGATCCCGCCGACCATGAGCAGCTGCTTGAACAGCTGCGGGCTCTGCGGCAGCGCGTACCACGAGCCGGGCCGCAGCCGCGCCGGCACCAGGAAGTCCCTGGCACCCTCCGGCGTAGACCGGGTCAGGGTCGGCGTCTCTACCTCGACGAAGTCGTGGCGGTGCAGCACCTCCCGAGCCACCCGGTTGACCTCGCTGCGCAGCCGGAGGGCAGCGGCCGGGCCGGGACGGCGCAGGTCGAGGTAACGGTACTGCAGCCGCACCTCCTCCCCCACCTCGACGTGCTCGTCGACCTGGAACGGCAGCGGCGCGGCCTCGCTGAGCACCGCCACGTCGGCGGCGACCACCTCGACGTCGCCGGTCGGGAGGTGCGGGTTCTCGTTGCCGGCGGGCCGCCGGCGCACCTCGCCGACCACCCGCACGCAGCACTCCGGCCGCAGCCGGTGCGCCGCGTCCTCGTCACGGACGACCACCTGCACGACCCCGGTCGCCTCCCGCAGGTCGACGAACGCCACCCCGCCGTGGTCCCGCCGCCGGGCCACCCACCCGGCCAGCGTGACGGTCTCGCCGATGTGCGCGGCGCGCAGGTGGCCGGCTCGGTACGTGCGGATCACGACAGCTCCTCGGATGCGACGACCTGCGGGCGCAGGTCCTGCCGCGGTGGGGTCCAGCTCTCCGGGTCCGCGCCGACCTGCTCGCCGGAGCGGATGTCCTTGACCTCGTGCTGCTGCCCGGTCGCCGCGGGCGGGAACCACACGAACGGGATGCCGCGCCGCTCGGCGTACCGGATCTGCCTGCCGTACTTCTGGGCCGCGCCGGCGACCTCGGTCGCGATGCCCCGGCCGCGTAGCTGCTGTGCCACCTCGTCGCAGGCAGGGCGCGCCTCCTCGTCCGGCAGCGCCACCAGTACGACGGACGGCACCGCCCGCGAGCCGGTGACGACGCCACGGGCCAGCAACGGCATCAGCAGCCGCGTCACGCCGAGCGAGATGCCGACACCGGGGTACGTCGTCCTGCCGTCGGAGGCCAGCGCGTCGTAACGGCCGCCGGAGCAGATCGAGCCGAGGTGCTCGAAACCGGCCATCCGGGTCTCGAACACCGTGCCGGTGTAATAGTCGAGCCCGCGGGCGATGCGCAGGTCGGCCTCGACCCGCAGGGTCGCGGTGGCGGTGCCGGCGCAGCCCTCGAGCACCGCCGCCAGCTCCTGCAGGCCCTCGTCGAGCAGGGGGGACGTCACCCCCAGATGCCGCACCCGGTCGACGAACGACGTGTCGCTGCTGCGGATCTCGGCGAGCGCGAGGCACCGCCGGGCCTGCTCGGCGTCCAGCCCGGCCTCGTCCACGAGCATGGCGGCGACCGTGTCCGCCGGCACCTTGTCGAGCTTGTCGACCGCACGCATCACCGCCGGCACGTCGCCGACGCCGATGCCGGAGCAGAAGCCCTCCAGCACCTTGCGGTTGTTGATCTGCAGCCGCAGGGCCGGCAGCGGCAGCCGGCCGAGCGCCTCGGCCATCACCCGCGCCACCTCGACGTCGTGGTGGAACGGCAGCGTGTCGCGCGCGACCACGTCGATGTCGGCCTGCGTGAACTCGCGGTACCGCCCCTCCTGTGGTCGCTCGCCGCGCCACACCTTCTGGATCTGGTAGCGCCGGAACGGGAACTCCAACTTCCCGGCGTTCTCCAGCACGTACCGGGCGAACGGCACGGTCAGGTCGTAGTGCAGGCCGAGGCCGCTGTCCTCGGTCGTGTCGACGGCCTGCAGCCGGCGCAGCACGTAGACCTCGTTGTCGATCTCGCCCTTGCGCAGCAGCTGCTCCAGCGGCTCGGCGGCGCGGGTCTCGACCGGCGCAAAGCCGTGCAACTCGAACACCTCGCGCAGCCGGTCCAGGACGTGCAGCTCAACGAACCGCTGCGCCGGCAGCAGCTCGGGGAACCCGCTCAGCGGGGTCGGCCTGCTCACCGTG
>JALYMZ010000035.1 GCA_030773435.1 Actinomycetota bacterium
CGCCTGGGTGGTGCGGCCGACCCGCAGGATCCAAGAGCTGCAGGGCGCGATCGCGGGCGTTGAGCCGGAGCTCACCCAGCAGCTGGGCCGCTCGCCACGCGTGTCCGAGGTCGCGGTGGCCCTCGGGGTCGACGGTGACGCGGTCCGGGTAGGAGGCGGCGAGGAGCTCGCGGAGGCCGAAGGCCCGGGCCGTGGCCGTGAGGTCCTCCGCGGCTCGGCCGAGGGCGACGTCGGTGTCGACGCAGTCGCGGCCACGTCGTCGTCCGCGGTAGGCGCTGGCACGGCGGCGGAGGGGTCGGGGAGTACGCCGGTGACTCGCACCACGGCCGTGGTGACGAGCGCGATCACCAGGCCGATGCCCATGGCGATGCCGACGACGATGACCAGCGCTCGTACCACGTTGATGCGCAGGTCGTCGTCCGGAGTCGGCGGCACGGGTGGAACACCTCCCATCGACGGCGGACGCTCCATGCTGCCAGACCGGTGGCCACGCCGCCGTCGCCGGTTCGCGGCATACCGCCTAGACCGCAGCGGCGCTGCAGCCGGCCGCTTCCCATGCCATGTCGGGCCTTCCCGGGCCACATCTCGCCGGCGCAGGCCCAAATTCAAATTGGGTCGCTGGCAGGCCACATCGGGGAGGGAGGGGCGGCAACCACGGGGTCACGAGGCGAGCTGCTCCCGCATCCGCTTCAAGATCCCGCTGAGCAGGCGGGAGATCTGCATCTGGCTCACCCCGAGCTCACGCCCGATCTGCTCCTGCGTCCAGCCGTGGAAGAACCGCAGCACGATGATCCGCCGGTCCCGTTCCGGCATGGCGGCGAGCAGCGGGGTCAGCGTCTCGCGGTGCTCGACCTCATCGAACTGGTGGTCGTGCTCGCCGAGCATGTCGGTCAGCGGAGCCGACTGCTCACCCGGCCCCGTGGAGTCCAGGGACGTGGGGGAGAAGCAGCCGTCCGCGGCCAGCGCCTCGACGAGATCCTCCTCGTCGACCCCGAGGGCCACCGCGACCTCGGACACGCGTGGCGAGCGGCCCAGCTGCTGGGTGAGCTCCGGCTCCACGCCCGCGATCGCGCCCTGCAGCTCTTGGATCCTGCGGGTCGGCCGCACCACCCAGGCGAAGTCGCGGAAGTGCCGCTTGACCTCACCGGAGATCGTCGGCACCGCGTAGGCCAGGAAGTCGTCGCTGACGTCGGGGGAGAACCCGTTGGCGGCCTTGACCAGGCCGAGACACGCCACCTGCACCAGGTCGTCGAAGTCGGCGCCCTTCTTGCGGTACCGGGAGGCGATGGCGCGGGCCACTCCGATGTTGAGCACCACCACCTCGTCGATCAGCCGCTGCCTCTCCTGCTCGTCGCCGCACTGCCGGGCCTGCACGAGCAACGAGCGGGTGAGTGCTGCGCGCTCCTCGCTGCTGCACGGCTCGAAGGCGTCGCGACGACACCAGGGGGAGTCGTCCGTCGAGACGGGGATGCTGCGGTCGGCAGGGCTGGGCACGCCCACGGGTCCTCCCTCGTCGCCGTGGAACCGGAGGCGTGGCGCCCGCTGCTGGACCACCTCGTCGGAACACCACCGATCCTGCCCAGGGCCGCGTGATCAAACCGTGATCCGCCCCAGAAGTGCCGGCAGTCCCCGCTCAGCCGCCCGAGATGCCGTCCGGCAGCCGGCGGGTCTCGATGAGCTCCTGCGCGACGACGCGGAGCTTGCGGTTGTGGTGCTGGGAGTACCGCCGGAGCACCGCGAACGCCTGGTCGGCGCCGAGGTTGAACCGTTCCATGAGGATCCCCTGTGCCTGACCGATCAGGTGCCTGGAGTCGACCGCGCGCCACAGGTCCAGCTCGTGTCTGGCCGCGGCGACGGCCACCGACGTGTGCGCGCCCAGCACCTGCGCCGTCATGAGCTCCTCGTGCTCGTAGCGGCGCGGCTCACCCGAGTACAGGTTGAGCGCACCGAGGTTGCGGGTGCTGGTGAAGAGGCGCACCGCGAGCAGGCTGGACAGGCCCAGGTCCGCCGCGCGGGGCCCCCAGCGCGGCCACCGCGAGTCGTGGCGGACGTCCTCGGCGACGTACGTCTCGTCGCCCCAGCTGGCATCCAGACACGGACCCTCGCCCAGGCGGTGCTGCAGGGCGTCCGCCTCCGCGACCACCGCGTGCGAGGTGGCGACGGTCTCGACCCGGTTGTCCGGGAAGTGGAAGGACACGCTGGCGTAGTCGCACCGACCGGTCTCGAGGGCGAGCTTGACCACCCGGTCGAGCGTCTGCTCGACGTCGGTCTCCGCCGCCAGCTCGCGGGCCAGCTGGGCGAAGGTGAGGGCCGACTGCGGCGAGGCGAGGTCTGCCGGCTCCATGGTCCCCTCCCCAGGACGTGGGTCACTCCTTGCTGCCCGTCAACGAGATGCCGCGCACGAAGTACCTGCCGGCCACGACGAACAGTAGGAGCATAGGCAGCGTCGCCACGACGTTCGCGGCGAGCACGATCTCCCACTGCCGCTCCCCGCCCTGGCCGAACTGGTCGAGCACCGCTTTCAGCCCCCGCGGCAGCGTGAACAGCTCGGGGTCGCGCAGGTACACCAGGGGCTTGAGGAGGTCGACCCAGCTGGCCTGGAACTCGAAGATGAACGTGATGAGCAGCGCCGGTCTGGACAGCGGAACCGCGATCCGCCAGAACAGCCCGAAGAACCCGCACCCGTCGATCCGCGCGGCCTCGAAGAGGTCGCGGGGCAGACCGCGGAAGAACTGCCGCAGCAAGAAGATGTAGAACGCCGACCCGAACAGGTTGCCGGCCCACAACGGCACCTGGGTCGTGGCCAGCCCGAGCTGGTTCCAGATGAGGTACGTCGGGATGAGCGTGACCGCGGCCGGCAGCATCATCGTCGACAGCACCAGGCCGAACAGCAGCCCGCGGCCACGGAACCGGAAGTAGGCGAACCCGAACGCCACCAGCGCGCTGGAGAGCGTGACGGCGGCTGCGGCGGCGAACCCGACCACCAGGCTGTTGACCAGCCACTGCAGCAGCGGGATCTCCTGCCACACCTCGACGTAGTTCTCCGGCGCCCACACCTGCGGGACGATCCGGTTGTCGAACACGTCGGGCCGCGGCTTCAGCGACGCGCTGAGCAGCCAGATGAGCGGGTAGATGAACACCACGCCGACCACGACCAGGAGCACGGCGTACACCGCCCCGGACGCGACTGCACGCCAGCGCGGCCCCCTGCGGCCGGTGGCGACGGTCCCCGCAGGCGCTGCCCGCCGCGGGTCCGCGCCGACCAGGGGCTTGGTGGTGGTGACGCCCGACGCCATTACTCGCTCCGGTAGAACACCATGCGTCGGCTCGCCCACAGCTGGACCAGCGTGATGGCGAGGATCACGACGAACAGCAGCCAGGCCAGCGCGGAGGCGTAGCCCATGTGCAGGAACCGGAAGCCCTGCTCGAACAGATAGATGACGTAGAACAGCGCCTCGTCCGGCGGGTTCGTGGTCACCGTGCCGAAGTACATGGTGTAGGCCTCGGTGAACAGCTGCATGGAGGCGATCGTGTTGATCACGAGCACGAACAGCAGCGCCGGGCTGATCATCGGCAGCGTCACGTGCCACAGCCGGCGCCACGGACCGGCGCCGTCCACCCGGGCCGCCTCGGTGAGCGACTCGGGCACCTCCTGCAGTGCGGCGTACAGGATGATCGTGACCGAGCCGATGCTCCACAGTGACAGGATGACGAGGCCGGGCTTGATCCACTGCGGGTCGGAGGTCCAGTACGGCGTGGGCAGCCCCACCGCGCCGAGGACCTCGTTGATGAGGCCGTTCTGCCCGTTCAGCAGCAGCAGGAACAGCACTGCGGTGGCCACCGGCGGGGTCATCACCGGCAGGTACATCACGGTGCGCATCACCCCGGTGGCCCGACCCGCGCGCTGCAGCAGCATCGCCAGCGCCAGCCCGAGGACCACCGACGACGGGACGTACATCAGCGCGTAGATCCCGGTGTTCTTCAGCGCGTGCGCGGTGTCGGGGTCGTGCAGGGCTTGCCGATAGTTGTCGAGCCCGGTCCAGGTCGGGGAGCTCAGGACGTCGTACTCGGTCATCGACAAGAACAGCGTGGCCAGCACCGGCCCGGCGGTGAAGAAGACGAAGCCGACGATCCAGGGCGAGATGAAGGCGTAGGCCGCTCGGGTCTCGCGCGCGCTCACGAAGTGGCTCCTGCGACGGCCTCCTCCGCTTCCTTCTGGGCCTCCTCGAGCGCCTCCTGAGGGGTCTGCTCGCCCTCGAGCGCGCGCAGGACGGCGTCCTCCCAGGCCTTCTTGACCTCCGCTGCCGCCGGGGACGGTGGATCGATGACCGCGGCGTCCTGCACCTCGAGCACCACCTGGGTGGCCTGGTCGAGGCTCTGCTGCCCGGTCTCCTCGTAGACCTCGGAGAAGATGCGCTCGTCGGCCTCCTCGTTCGCGGTGTAGGTGCCGGTGTAGACCCCGCCGGTCTTCTCCCGGTCCTGCTTGCTGGCCTGCGCCGCCGCCACCCAGGTGTCAGGCGCGGTCATGACCTTCATGAAGGCACATGCCGCGTCGGCGGTGTCCTCCGAGCCCTTGGGGATCGCCCAGGCCTGCCCGGTGGCGTAGGTGACGGGCTGCCCGTCGCGGCCGAGGAACGGCTGCGCGGTGACCGACACGTCGGGCGAGACCTCGGCGAGGACATCGAGGTACCACTGCTCCACCGGAAAGGCGCCGAGCTGGTCCTTGACGAACTGGTTGTCGCCGCCGAAGAAGTCCCAGGTGTCACGGAACGCCTTGAACTGCGACCATGGCGCCGTCGTCTCCAGCAGCCCGACGGTGTACTCGAGGGCCTCGACGGACTCCGGCGAGTTGAGCCTCGGGGTGCCGTCGTCGGCCACCAGCTGCCCACCGTTGGCGGCCACCCACATGGGGAGGAACTCGGGGATCTTCGGGTCGTAGCCGATTCGCTGCACGCTGCGATCCTGCACCTGCGCGAGCTGCTCGGACGCCCGTTGCAGCTGTTGCCAGTCGCTGGTCTGGATGTCCTCCATCGTCATCCCGGCCCGCTTCAGCACGTCGTCGTCGGCCAGCACGATGCGGACGTCGTAGAACTCGGGGATCCCGTAGACCTGACCCTCGTACGTCACCTGGTCGACGGCGGCGTCGCGGTACATGCCCATGTCGATCGACTGCTTCTCGATGCAGTCCTCGAGCGGCAGGATGGCCCCCCGGGCGGCGTACGTGCCCAGGTCGGAGCGGGACAGGTAGACCAGGCTCGGCGGCTCGCCGCTGGCCACCGCGGACAGGAACTGCTGCTCGTCGAACCCGCCCTCGGCGACGCGGATCCGCACGGCCGGGTAGGCCTTCTTGACCTCGTCGACGCGGGTGCTCGCGATCACGTCCTGGAGGCTGAACCCCATCGTGTCGATGGTGCCGGACGGCGCCGCGCCCGAGCCGCCCGAGCCGCCGCGAGACCCACCGCCGTCGTCGCCGGAGGAGTCCGGGCCGGTGTCGCCACCACCGCCCACGCCGCCGCAGGCGGTCACGAGCAGGGCCAGGGTCGAACCGACCGCCGCCAGGCGTGCTGTTGCGCGCATCCCGTGCTCCTCACCGAAGCCGCGACTCGAGGCCCGATCACCGTCCGCCGGACGCTGGCGCACCTACCCGGGCTGCCGGCCCGAAAACGCTTCTGCCGCAGAAGTGATCCGGCGTGCGAACGGCCGCGTCCCAGGTCGGCGCGGCGCATGAGCAGCACCAGCCGGGGTACTCGGACAAAAGTGCACAGCCGCGTGAAGATGCTCGCCGTCATCCTCCTCACGTTCGTAGTCGTCGCCGCGGTCGGCACCTGCGTCGGCAACCGGGCGTCATCGCCGGACTCGTCGGCACCCAGGACGGGGACGACCGGGCAGCTGCGATGACGATCTACGGGCCGCCCTGGGAGTCGGTGGCACGGCCGCGGCTCGTGCCCAGCAGCAGCAAGGTAGACGTCGCGGTCGTCGGCGCCGGCATCACCGGACTGACCCTCGCGGTCGAGCTGAGCCGGGCCGGCGCGAGCGTCGGCGTCGTGGAGTCCCGCTACGTCGGCGCGGGCACGACCGGCGCGTCGACGGCGAAGGTGTCGGTGCTGCAGGGTGGCCGGTTCGGCCAGCTGGCGCTGCACGGGCATCCGGAGGAGGTGCTGCGCGCGTACGCCGAGGCGCAGTCCGCCGGCCGCGAGTGGGTACGCCGCGAGACACACGGCGCCGACCGGATCGCCCAGCCGGCCACCGCGGTGACGTACGCGACGACGGCCGCCGGCGCGGGTCGGCTGCGACGCGAGGCCGAGGTGATGGAGCAGGCCGGCATCGTCGTCGACACCTCCGGTGCGGAGTCGCTGCCCGTCGAGACCACCGCGTCGATCGCGCTCGCCGACCAGCTGCGCATCGACCCGCGCCGCTACCTGGCGCTGCTCGTCGACCGGCTGCTGGCGTCACCCAGCTGCTGGGTCTGGGAGAGCGCGCGGGTGATCGAGGTCGACGAGGGCCACCCCTGCGGCATCACCGTCGACAGCGACCCCGGCACGGCCGGTGCGGAGTCGCGGCGGATGCTCGAGGCCGACCGGGTCGTCGTCGCCACCGGGATCCCGATGCTGGACCGGGGCGGCTTCTTCGCTCGCCTGGTGCCGCAGCGCTCCTACTGCATCGCCGTGGAGCTGGAGGAAGAACCACCACCGCAGCTGAGCCTGTCCATCGACGGTCCCACCCGGTCCCTGCGACCCGGCGGGCATCCAATCCAGCTGGTGGTCGCGGGCAACGGCCACGTCACCGGCCGCGGCGGTTCGGTGCAGCAGCGGTACGACGACCTCGAGCGATGGACCCGCCAGCACTTCGCCGTCCGCCGGCTGACGCACCGCTGGTCGGCGCAGGACTACCAGCCCGCCAACGGCTTGCCGTACGTCGGAGCGCTGCGGCCGAGGTCCAGCCGCCTCTACACCGCCACCGGGTTCAACAAGTGGGGACTGACCGGCGGGACCGCCGCGGCCCAGGCGCTGGCGCGCGTGCTCACCGGATCCGGCTCGGTCCCCGCCGGCTGGGACCCGTGGCACCTGCCGTCGCCGCAGGAGGCCGCCTCGGTGGCCTCGCTCAACGCCAAGGTCGGCGGACACCTGGCCGTGGGCTGGGCCAAGGCCGTCGTACCACCGCTTCCGCGCCCGGGACGGACGCCGCCACCATCGCCGGAGGAGGGCCGGGCACACGTCCGCAGCACCCGGCGCGGGCCGGTGGGGACGAGCTGCGTCGACGGCACGGTGCGCAGCGTGTCGGTCGTTTGCCCGCACCTGGGCGGCATCCTCAGCTGGAACGACGGGGACAAGTCGTGGGACTGCCCGTTGCACGGGTCGCGGTTCGCGCCGGACGGGTCGTGGCTGTACGGTCCCGCGGTGCGAGACCTCGAACCGCGCGACGGCGGATGACGCGTGGAGGGCGGATGAGCAGCGGCGCGGTGGACCGCAGCGCGCATCGCCCGGAGACGCCGGCCCTGCGCGCGGACCGCAACTCCAATGAGCTGCTGCAGGAACTGCGGGTCTCCCAGACCGGGGTGCAAATCCTGTTCGCGTTCCTGCTCACGCTCGGTTTCGCACAGCGGTTCGAGGCTGTCGACGACTTCCAGCAGTGGATGCCTCGCGTCCATGGTGCTGCAGTGGCAAGTGGTGCACAATGAGGACGTAGCGCGACGGACCTCCGCTGAGGCCGCCGGTCGAGGCCGCTGGGGAAGGCGAACCTCGAACCAAGGAGGCCCCGGTGACCAGCCGTGCTACGACCAGGGGTGTGCTGTTCGTGCACTCCGCTACGTCGGCGCTGTGCCCGCACGTCGAGTGGGCGGCGGCCGGCGTCCTCGGCGTACCCGTCAACTTGTCCTGGACGCCGCAGCCCGCCGCGGTCGGCACGTTCCGGGCCGAGTACTCCTGGCAGGGCGAGGCCGGTGCTGCCGCGGCGCTGGCGTCGGCGCTGCGTGGCTGGACGCACCTGCGCTTCGAGGTCACCGAGGAGCCGAGCAGCGGTCAGGAGGGGGCGCGGTACTCCTACACCCCCGACCTCGGCGTCTTCTCCGCGGTCACCGGACTGCACGGCGACATCCTGGTGCCGGAGGACCGGCTCAAGGCGGCTTGCGCCCGCGCCGCGCGCGGCGAGACCACGCTGGAGCAGGAGGTGGACCGGCTGCTGGGCCAGCCGTGGGACGACGAGCTGGAACCCTTCCGGCACGCCGGTGAGGGGGCGCCGGTGCGCTGGCTGCACCAGGTCGTCTGAAGCGTTCGGTGCGGGCGCTGCCCAGCGTCGTTCGCTACGTAACGGTTGTCCCAGGCGCCGACCGACCGCCGCTGCGTAGCGAACGGCCACGACGTACGGCGCGCTGGCTCTGCCACCGCGGTCCCGGCGCTGGGGAGGACGACCGCTGTGGTGGCTGCCTCCGCCGGGCTCAGAGCGGGATGTTGCCGTGCATCCCGCGCGGTGCGTCGGCGGTGAGCGCGTCCGCGATCGCCGCTGCCAGCCGGCCGCGCGTCGCGGCCGGAGCCACCACCTCGTCGACCACGCCGATCGACACCGCCTTGTCGACCCCACCGGCGATGCGCTCGTGCTCGGCCGCCAGCTCGGCCTCCACTTGCGGCCGGACCTCCGGCGCCACCTCGGCGAGCCGGCGCCGGTGCAGGATCCGAACAGCCGCGACCGCCCCCATCACGGCGACCTCGGCACCGGGCCAGGCGAACACCTTGGTGGCGCCGAGAGCACGGGAGTTCATCGCGATGTAGGCACCGCCGTAGGCCTTCCGCGTCACCAGCGTCACCCGGGGCACGACCGCCTCGGCGAACGCGTGCAGCAGCTTCGCACCGCGGCGGACCACGCCGTCCCACTCCTGGCCGACACCGGGCAGGTAGCCGGGGACGTCGACGAGCACGACGAGCGGGACGCCGAACGCGTCGCACATGCGCACGAACCGGGACGCCTTCTCAGCCGACAGCGAATCCAGGCAGCCGCCCAGGCGCAGGGGGTTGTTGGCGATCACCCCGACCGTGCGGCCACCGAGGCGGCCGAGTGCGGTGACGATGTTCGGTGCCCACCGGGCGTGCAGCTCCAGCAGGGTGCCCGAGTCGAGAACGGAGTCGACCAGCGGGTGCACGTCGTACGCACGCTTCGGCGACTCCGGAAGCAGCGCGGACAGGTCCACGTCCGCCACCGCACAGCGGTCCAGCACGCCCGGCCCGCCGAGCAGCCCGGCCAACCGGCGAGCCTCGCTGATCGCGTGCGCCTCACTGTCGGCCAGCAGGTGTACGACGCCGGAGCGGCGACCGTGCGGCTCCGGACCCCCCAACCGCAGCATGTCGACGTCCTCGCCGGTGACCGAGCGCACCACGTCGGGACCGGTGACGAAGATCCGTCCCTCCGGGCCGAGGATGACCACGTCTGTCAGCGCCGGACCGTATGCCGCGCCGCCGGCCGCCGGTCCGAGCACCACCGAGATCTGCGGGATCTTGCCGGACGCCACGGTCATCACGTGGAAGATCTCGCCGACCGCGTGCAACGACAGCACGCCCTCGGCCAGCCGGGCGCCGCCGGAGTGCCACAGCCCCACGACCGGCACCTGGTCCGCCAGCGCCCGCTGGTAGGCCTGCACGACGACACCGCAGCCGACCGCGCCCATCGCGCCGCCCATCACGGTCGCGTCGGAGCAGAACGCCACCACCCGCACCCCGTCGACCGTGCCGGTCCCGGCCAGCATGCCGCTGCCGTCGTCGGCGCTGACCAGCTGCAGCGTCCCGGGGTCGAAGAACGCGGTCAGGCGCCGGTGCGGGTTGCGCGGGTCGTGCTCGCGCGGCAGCTTGGTGGGCGGCGGAGGCGTCGCCGGCGTCGACGCCCCCGGACCCGGCGACGTCTCGGTCGAGGTCGGCTGCGCTCCGATCTGCACGGACATGGAACTCCCTGCCTGGCCGGTCAGACCGACCGGAACACGAGCGCGACGTTGTGGCCGCCGAACCCGAACGAGTTGTTGAGCGCGCCGATGCGCCCGTCCGGCAGGGCCCGGCGTCGGGTGGCCACGTCGAGACGGACGCCTGGGTCGAGCTGGTCGACGTTGATGGTCGGCGGTGCGACCCGGTGCTGCAGGGCCAGGACCGTGGCCACCGACTCCAGCGCGCCGGCGGCACCCAGCAGGTGCCCGGTCATCGACTTCGTCGAGGTGAGGACGACCTGGTCCGCCGCCTCGTCACCGAGCGCCTTGCGGATGGCGAGGGCCTCGGCGACGTCACCTTGTGGGGTCGACGTCGCGTGCGCGTTGACGTGGTGGATCTCACTGGGCCGCAGACCCGAGTCCCGCAGCGCGGCGAGCATCGCCCGGGTCGCGCCGGCGCCGGCCGGGTCGGGCTGGGCGATGTCGTGGGAGTCAGCGGTGACGCCTGCCCCAGCCGCTTCGGCGTACACCTTCGCGCCGCGGCGCTCGGCGTGCGCGGCGGACTCCAGCACCACCACGGCAGCACCTTCCCCGAGGACGAAGCCGTCGCGGTCGACGTCCCACGGACGGGAGGCGCGCGCGGGCTCATCGTTGCGCCGGGACAACGCCATCATCTGCCCGAACGCGGCCAGCGGCAGCGGGTGCACCGCCGCCTCCGTGCCACCGGCCACCACCACGTCGGCCCGGCCGTGCCGGATCATGTCGATGCCCTGCGCGATAGCCTCGTTGCCCGAGGCGCACGCCGAGACCGGAGTGTGCACGCCGGCCTTCGCGCCGATGGTGAGCCCGACGGTCGCGGCCGGGCCGTTGGGCATGAGCATGGGGATGGCCAGCGGGGAGACCCGCCGCGCACCCTTCTCCTTCAACGCGTCGTAGTTGCTCAGCAGCGTGGTTATGCCGCCGATCCCCGACGCCACGGAGACCCCTACCCGCTCGGCGTCGACCTCCGCCTGCGCGAGGCCACAGTCGGCCCATGCCTCCAGCGCGGCGATCAGCGCGAACTGGCCGGACCGGTCGAGCCTGCGCGCCTTGACCCGGTCCAGGACCTCCAGCGGCTCCACCGCCGCCGTCGCGGCGATGCGAGCCGGCAGCTGCTCCGCCCACTCTTCCTTGAGGACGTCGACGCCGGACTGGCCGGCGAGCATCGCGTCCCAGGTCGTGGGCACGTCACCGCCGAGGGGGCTGGTGGCTCCCAGGCCGGTGACGACGACGTGGGTGCTGGTCATGGCAGGCTTCCCTTTCGTTGCGCTCGGTCGTGCGGCGGGCAGCGCAGCGGCTGCCACGCGCAGACGCGCGTGGTTCGGGCGGTACGACGGTCAGGCGCCGGCACGCTCGATGTACGCCACGGCGTCGCCGACGGTCTTGAGGTTCTTCACCTCGTCGTCGGGGATCTTGACGTCGAACTTCTCCTCGGCGGCGACGACGATCTCGACCATCGACAGCGAGTCCACGTCGAGGTCGTCGGTGAAGGACCGGTCCATCTGGACGTCCTCGGCGGGGATCCCGGCGACCTCGTTGACGATGTCGGCGAGGCTCGAGCGGATCTCCTCGGTGGTGGCCATGGCTGCTCCCTTGTCTCGGTGATGCTGTCTCGGTGGCGCTTCTCGGTGGCGCTTCTCGGTGGCGCTGTCTGGTGGGTGTGGGGCGCGGGCCGCTCAGGGAACCGTGACGACCTGGGCGGCGTAGGTCAGGCCGGCACCGAAGGCGATGAACAAGGCGGTGTCCCCACTGGTCGCGGTGCCGTCGTCGACCATGCGCTGCAGGGCCAGGGGCACCGACGCCGCAGAGGTGTTGCCCTGGTAGGCGACGTCGCGGGCGATCGCGACATGGTCGGGCAGCTTCAGCGCCCGTGCCATCGCGTCGATGATGCGCATGTTGGCCTGGTGCGGCACGAACACGTCGAGGTCCTCGACGGCGACCCCGGCCCGGTCCAGCGCCTCGCGGGCGACCTTGGCCATCTCGAACGACGCCCAGCGGAAGACCGGGTTGCCGTCCATGCGTAGGTGCGGCATGAAGGGGCGGTCGGACTCCACCACGGTCATCCATGACTGCTTCTGCCGGATCAGGTCGAACTGCTCGCCGTCGGAGCCCCAGACCACCGGCCCGATGCCGGGACGCTCGGCGGGACCGATCACCACGGCGCCGGCACCGTCGGCGAAGATGAACGCCGTCCCGCGGTCGGCCGGGTCGGTGATGTCGGACAGCCGCTCGACGCCGATCACCAACGCGTACTTGGCGGAACCGGCGCGGACCATGTCGGAGGCCAGCGCTACGCCGTAGCAGAACCCGGCGCAGGCGGCGGAGATGTCGAAGGCGGCGGCCGGGCCCGCGCCCAAGTCGGTGGCGATCAGCGGCGCCACGGCCGGGGTCTGCAGCAGGTGGGACACCGTCCCCACCAACACACAGTCGATCTGCTCCGCGGCGACACCGGCCCGCTGCAGCGCCAGCCGGGACGCCTCGACCGACATCATCTGCACGGTCTCGTCCGGCTCGGCGAAGCGGCGTTCGATGATGCCGGAGCGGGTGCGGATCCACTCGTCGGTGGAGTCGATGTGCTGGCAGATCTCCTCGTTGGTGACGACCCGCCGCGGCCGGTACGCGCCGAGGCCGAGGATCGCGGTCGCGACGGCGCCGGACGGGACGGAGAGCGTCGTGGGGCGGGTGCTCGGGCTGGGCGTCATGTCGTGGCCTCCGGGTGCAGCCGGACCAGGGGCTGGCCCGGCGAGACGAGGTCGCCGTCCTCAACGAGCCACTCCACGATGCTGCCGCCGTGCGGAGCGACGACCTGCAGCGCGTCGCGGAGGCTGTGTACGGCGCCGACGCAGGCGCCGGTGGGCAGCAGCGTGCCCTCGCCGAGCTCGTCGGAGCGGTGGAAGGTGCCCTTGGCTGGCGCCACCAGCAGCCGCCAGGTCGGGGCGGTGTCCAGGAGGGAAGCGGTGCCGTGCTTGTCCACGAAGGACCGCGCCTCGTCGAGCTGGTTCGGCGTCTTCAGGGCGAACACCTCGACATCCGGCAGGGCTCGCTTCGCGATGCCGGCCAGAGTTCCGGCCGGCGGCATCTCCACCAGCCCGGTGACGCCGAGGTCCTGCATCGTCTGCATGCACAGGTCCCAGCGGACCGGGTGGCTGACCTGGGTGACGATGCGCGCAAGCACCTCCCGGCCGTCGTGGACGACCTGGCCGTCGCGGTTGCTGATCAGCGCCGTGCGCGGGTCGTGGGTGGAAATCGCGCGGGCGTACCGGCCCAGCGTGTCGACCGCGGGGCGCATGTGCGCGGTGTGGAAGGCGCCGGCGACCGACAGCGGCACCAGCCGGGCGCGCTTGGGCGGGTCCTGCTGCAGCGCTGCGAGCTGGTCGCCGGTGCCGGCGGCGACGATCTGGCCGAATCCGTTGTCGTTGGCGGCGGTCAGCCCGTGCCGGGCCAGGGCGGCCAGCACCTCCTCCCGATCACCACCGAGTACGGCGGTCATGCCGGTCGGTGTCGCCGTGGCCGCGGCCGCCATCGCCCGACCGCGCTCGCGGACCAGCACCATCGCCTGCTCGGCGGTGA